>DASRBJ010000283.1:0-3206 GCA_035653695.1 Sphingomicrobium sp. | reverse complement strand
TTGTCGCAATGCGCCGACTTGCGCCGATTTCTGTGCAGGATGCGCCAGCGCGAGATGGAATATTTGCCTTGGACGAGCCGCCGGCCAACGCGAGCAACTCGCTCGGCGGAACAATCCGGCCCACGATCTTATCGCGCGCACGTCTTGTCGGTCGCCGATGGCGGTAGTAGCATGCTCACGTCATCCGAGCCTGCGCGTTCGCTGATGTGACGTGCTTTGCGCCCCGGCATGATGGGGGTCGCCATGTTCAATTCGCAGACGCTTGAAATCGCAATCGGGCTCGTGTTCGTGTTCCTGGTCGCGAGCCTGCTTTGCAGCACGGTGCGCGAGCTCATCGAAAGCATCCTCAAGACCCGGGCCATCCAGCTTGAACGCGGCATCCGCCTCCTCCTTGATGATCCCGACGGAACCGGCACGACCAAGGAACTCTTCAATCATCCGCAGCTCTTTGGCCTGTTCGAGGGAGTCTACGATCCCGCCAGGTTGACGGGGTTCCTGCTGCGAACGAAGACGGCAGTCGAGCGCCAGGGAACGATTGTTTACGATCGGGCCAAACGCCTTCCGTTTGGTTCCACGTTGCCGTCCTACATCCCGTCGCGCAATTTCGCCCTCGCACTGCTCGATCTTGCGGGCGCTGGTGGCGCTAATGATCGCTCTTCGAGCGCTTCGACAATGGAGGTTCTCCACGCCAATGCCATGGCGCTTCGTCCTGGGCGACTGCGCGACGCTCTTCTTGTCGCACTGTCTGAAGCCGAAGGAGATTTTGATCGTGCCCGCACCAGCCTCGAAGCCTGGTTCGATTCATGCATGGACCGGGTCAGCGGCTGGTACAAGCGCGAGACCCAGACAATCCTGCTCGTGATCGGGCTGATCATTGCCGTCGGATTGAATGTCGACGCGATCTCGATTGCGAGCAAGCTCGCGCAAAGCAATACGTTGCGCCAGCAAGTATTGCTGCAGGCGGAGACGACGAGGCATCAACTCGCCGTTGCGACGCCTGCCGGTACGCCCTCAGATGACGTCGAGGTCATCAAGGAGGCCGAAGCGGGCCTCGGCGATCTCATCGGATGGTCCAACCCGCGCCCAGATCATCGCTACTTGATGCCGGTCGGCTGGATCATCACCGCGCTTGCAGTTTCGCTTGGAGCGCCCTTCTGGTTCGATATGCTGAACAAGCTGATGGTCGTGCGCGCGACCGTCAAACCCTATGAGAAGAGTCCGCCCGAGGGCTCCGACGATCGCCCTGGGGGACCGCCGCCGGCTGAACGGCTGGAGCCGCAGGGCAGCACGGCCGCCGTTGGAGTGCCCGCCGCGCCGCAAGCAAGTGTACCCGAAGCGCCCATCAACGGCTTCGTCCGGCTTTCGATCGACATGGCACAATGGAAGACCCTTATCCTGTCGGTCGACGGCCAGCAGCAGCCAGTTCCGCCGGACGGGAACATCGAGCTACCGCTCGAGATGGGCACCGAGCACCAGCTGTTGGTCAGTGCGAAGGATGCCAAAGGAAAAGCGGTTTCGTGGGCGCAACCGGTTCGTCTTACTTACGAGGATGATCTGCTCCCAATCACCGCCACATTGGCATAATCGGGGGAGGCTCAATGGAGGACATCTTCACTGGCCGGGGCACACCGCTCGGGCAGGCGGGCTTCAATGCCGCGGCAGCGATGATCGGGGGCGACGTCGCATCGCTCTGGTCGTTGCTTAAAGTTGAAACGCGCGGCTTCGGCTATCTCGCTGACCGGAGGCCCAAGATTCTATTCGAACGGCATGTGTTCCGCGCGCGCACGGCTGCCCGTTTCGACAGAACCGCGCCCGACCTCAGCGCGCCCACTCCCGGCGGTTACATCGGCGGGCCCGCGGAGTATCTGCGTCTCAAACGTGCAATGCTCCTCGATCGGCAGGCGGCGCTGGAAAGCGCGTCGTGGGGGCTTGGCCAGGTCATGGGTTTCAATGCAGCAAAAATCGGCTTTGACGACGTGGACGCGATGATTGCCGCGTTCGTCGGGAGCGAGGATGCCCAGCTTGCGGGATGCACCCAGTTCATCAATGCAAGCCCGGCGCTTCTAGCAGCCTATCAGAATAGGCAATGGGCTCGGGTCGCGTTTTTCTATAACGGTCGTGATTACGCGAAGAACGCTTATGATCTGAAGCTCAGCCAGGCGCATGCCGATTTCCTCGCCAACGGCTGCCCGACGGTGCCTATCCGCGAGGTCCAAGCCTATTTGACTTACCTGGGGTTCGACCCCAGAGGCATTGATGGCAAGGTTGGCAGCGGCACCAGGGCAGCGCTGCAAGCGTTCGTGGCAGCATCGCCCACAATCAAGAACTTGCCGAATCTCAACGGTCCGGCAGACGCCTTCCTGCCTTTCCTGAAGGACGCTTTCGATCAACGCTTCCCAAGCTGAGTTTCCGCCGGCACCGCTCGGGACTTCAGCCGCGTTGCGCCCCTTTCAGATACTCGAGGACAGGTCGTCCTTTGCCGAATAGCTCCTAGAGCCGATGCTCGGTGCGCGCGCAATAGATCAGCGACTGGACAAGACTGCGCGCCCTTTCGATCGTCGATCCCTCGACCGTCGAGAAACGCACCGGAAGCTTTGCCTTGCGCGGCAGGGACAGATTGGCCGCGTGAACCGTGAACTCGACGGCGCCGCTGATTTCCTTCATTGAATAGGGGCGCACACCGATCGTGAATTGGACCTGCGTTTCCGAATGGCGCCACGCGGCGCATTCCAGTTCGAACAGGTCAGTTGGGCCCTGCTTGCCGGAACGCCAGTAGAAGCGATCCGGCCGTCGCGGCGCAGCCATTGCCGCTGGTAGGCCGAAGGCCGTGAGATTGCGCACGTCCAATTCACGCGTGCGCAAGCCAGCTGCGAAGTCGTACGGGTTAATCGTTTCCGTTTTCCCTCTCGGCGGAATGGGTGGCAGCGCAAGACGAGGCACCTTGTTGCGCCCACGATCGCTCCCCTGAGGCGCCTCGTCATCATCAGCGTGTTCGTCGTTCTCGATTTCAAGCTCGCCCCGGGTTTCGACCTTTATGAGGACGCTCTCGGCTGGCCTGCTTCCATTGTTCGCCGTCTCGACGCGGAAGCACGGCCATTTGGTGTGCTGCTCAAGTTGCTCGTGAAGATGCTCGAGCTGTTCGCGAACTGAATTGAGCCATGCCGGATAGTCGCGCGTCCGGTACACCTCGATCTCGGTATCCGTCG
>DASRBJ010000282.1:0-7346 GCA_035653695.1 Sphingomicrobium sp. | reverse complement strand
CTTGCGATGTTCAAGGTCGACGCGGGTGCCTTTCCCTTCGGGTGTAAACGTCACTTCGACCTCGGTGATGAGCTCTGGGTCGAACGTCCAGTCGCTGCGAAGCTGCCAAGCAAGAAGCAACCTGTGCGGCGGCGCATAGGCAAGGACCTTTCCGACCTCGCATTCCGTGCCATCGACCGCACGTTCGTACCACCGTCCACCCGCGCGAGGTTCAATAACCGGCCGCTCGAGGTCCGCGTGGCTGATCTTGTGCGATTTGGGCCACCATCGGCCGATGTGGTTTGCAAAGACGTCAAATGCCTGGTCGGGCGAGGCGGCAACGAATACACTTTTGCGCACTGGCGCAGGATGGATGGCCGTCGTCACTCGTTTTCCTTCGCCGTGGCGCGGCGTTCGATTTCCGCGGCGAAATTGTCGAGTGCGGCGGTCCAGAACTGATCCAGCCACGCGCGCATTGCTCCAAGTCCCTGCGGATCGATGCGGTAGATGCGCCGAGTACCCGCCGAGCGGTCTTCCACGAGACCCGCCTCCTTCAGGACCTTGAGATGTTGGGACACCGCCGGGCGTGTCACTGGAAGCCCGCGGGCTATTTCCCCGACCGAGCGTGGTCCCTCGCGCAGCCGCTCAAGCACTGCCCTGCGCGTCGGATCATGAAGTGCCACGAAAACCTGCTGAGCGTTAGTCATAGCTTACCGTTAGCGATTGCTAACAATTTCGTCAATCCGGCGGTGCTTTGGTTGCCTGGTGTGGCATTGCCCCAGCATCAGGCGAAGGCCAGCGGCAGGTCCCACGATCAGGTCGGTCGCTGAGAAGCTCGCCCACGGCACGCGCTGACCTCCGGAATGCGCGCATTCCATTGCGATTGCGCGGCGGTGATGCCACAACAAGGTGCGTTGGAGGTTGGATTGGGCCAGAGTCGTCGCGCGGCAGTTCTTGCATCATCAGGAGCGATTATCGCCTCTTCTTCGACGCTGCTTTTCGTGAGGTCGCATAGCGGCGGCGGGCTGGACTTTGTCGCTGGATTTGCGATCGGTCTCTCGCTCGTCCTGATCGTGTTTGCCGCTGCGCTGCTTGCGCGAGCGAGGCGCAAGAGCTCCCGCTGACTAGCGGCAGCTAACCCCAAACGGCGAACGCGGTGAGCGCCTCGCGCCTCCTGTTCTCGATAATATCCTGCTCGAACAATGTTGTTGAACTTGGTGTTCAACAACATTGCCATTGAAAATGATATCGATGTCTTTTAGGCTTCCAATCATAACGAGGCCTGATTGGATCGGCGCCTGCCTCCGGCAGTAACGCAGTCCAGCAGAGCCAAAGGGGAGAGGACGAGGGGAGAAAGGGGAACATTCGCGATCTTCTGCAACTCGCCACGCCGCCTATGCGGCACGGCGCGTTAGCGCGTGCAATGATCCTCCGACAAACTCCCGCGATCCTGTCCGGTTTGAGAATCGGCCTTCAAGGAGGGGGAGTACAGAATGTTCAGGAAACATAATCTGCTCGCGACGTCGACGTCGGTTGTGGCAGTTGCCGCGGCGGCATCGCTTGTCGGAGCGTCCCCCGCTTTCGCGCAGGAAGCGCCGCCAAGCGCGAGCAATGCGAGCCCCGTTGGTGGTCAGGCCGCTGGCTCCGACCAGAAGCCAGGGAGCGCGCAAGCTGTCGAGGCCGAGCAAGCGCAATCGGCTGAAGGCGACCAGCCGAGTTCCGTCCAGGCAATCGTGGTAACGGGATCAACCAGCAAGCGCACGCTTCTCAACTCCTCGGTCGCGATCACGCTCGTCAACCGCCAGCAGCTCGAGCAGAAGGCGCCACGGTCAACGGCGGAAGTTCTCGAGACCATTCCGGGATTTTTCGTCGAGGGCACTGCTGGACCAGTCTCGAACAACTATTCCGTGCGCGGCCTTCCGGGAGGCGGTTCCGAGTTCGTCCGCCTGATCGAAGATGGCATGCCGCTGCTCTATGGCGCGCTCAACGATGACGAGGTGCTGCAATACGACCTCTCGTATGATCGCGTGGAGGCAATCCAGGGTGGTACGTCGGGAATTCTGACCGAGAATGCCGCTGGCGCATCCGTCAACTTCATCTCGCGCCGGCTCAATTTTGATCGCGCTGGCGGGCTCGCGAAGGTGCAGGCAACGACCTACGGCGACAAGCGCGCCGATTATTGGTACTCGGCGCCCCTAGCTCATGGCCTTGCGTTTGCCGTGAGCGGGTATTTCGACTCGACGCCCGGTGTCCGCAAGTCTCCCTTTACCTATGACACGTGGCGGTTGAAGGCTCAGCTCGAGAAGCAGTTCGACGACGGCGGCTTCATCGAGCTCACCTACAAGCACTGGAACGAGCACGACCCTTATTACGCCGACCAGCCCTACTCCTTCGTCAACAACAAGATTGGCGGCGTGCCGTCACTCGGAACTCAGTTCGGAAACATCATCGGTGCGGGCTTTGGGCGGATTGTCGTTCCCGATTCCTGTGAAGCCGGCGAGTGCACGCGCACGTTCAGCCTGCTCGAAGGTGTTCATCCCAAGGGCAACATGTACCGGGTCGACTTTGACAAGCCGGTCAGCGACAGCATCTCGATTTTCGCTCGCGCGCGCTACACGAACACTACTCTCGCGTTCAACGGCGTGTTTGCCGGAAGCGGAACGGGCAATGCCGGCCTTGCTCCGGCAACGGATTACCTGACCTACTCGTCGGTCTCGCCGATCTACAGTCTCCTGCAGCTAGGTCAGGCTGCGTTCCCAACCGCGACGCAGTTCGGAATCAAGAGTCTCACCGACGGCTCGATCATTCCAGCATCGAACGTCGCAGCGCTCAATGCACTTAACGGGAACGGCCTACTCGAGCAGACGGTGCTTAACCGCCAGACCGTTACGCAGCATGACTTTGGAAGCGATTTCGGCTTCCGCTGGAACGCCGAGGGCAATCATTGGCGCAACAGCCTCACTGTTGGGGGCATGATCTTCAGCTACAAACAGTGGAATGATCAGTCGGGCGTTTCGACGGTCGTCAACGACGTCCGAAACAACTCCAATATCTATGACATCGTCGCACTTGACAGTGCCAATAACGTGGTCGGAACGCTCAGCAATAACGGCCTCATTTCCTATGGCGACTGGGGTTCGGGCATCAACAACACGAAGCTCGATTCAGAGTCGGTCTATTTCAACAACGAGTTCGTCTACAACGACAAGCTCCATCTCGACTTTGGACTTCGCTACGAGCACGAGCACACCGTCGCGCACAGCGGCAACAGCTCACCGGAAGCGATACCGGCCGATATCGGCGGGGTCGTTCGAACCAACCCGAACGCATTCAATGGCACGTACAGCACGAGCAGCGGCTCGGAGCATCCGGTCAACTACACCGTCGGCGCGAACTACGTATTCGATCCGGCGCTCTCGCTGTACGCACGCTATGCGCATTCATACCAGACGCAGGGCGTCAATCCGAAGGCGACCGGCCTTACCCTCTATGAAGCCGGCCTTACCTATTCAGGCTACGGCCTCCTCGGCACTGTTCGTGCATTCCGGACTCAGTTCAACAATCTGAGCTCGGGCGGAGGAGTCGTCCCAAGCAACCCGAATCTCAGCCAGGGCTTCTTCGCCGATACGCGGACCAATGGCGTTGACGTCGATGCCTTCTATCGTCCGACGTTCGACCCGCTGCGTGCATTCTCTGTCCACGCGCAGCTGACGTACCAGAAGACGAAGTTCACCAACGTCCGCACCGGTGTCATCGATATCAATGGGCAGGATATTTCGTCGCAGGTCGATGCCTTCTACAATGGCAAGACTCCGGGCCGCACGCCGGACTGGCTGTTTACGATTACCCCACAATATGACCTGCCCAACGGCATGGGGAACATCTACGCTCGCTACAAGCATGTCGGACGCATCTTCGCGGATGACGGCGACCAGCTTGCCTTGCCGGGCTATGGCGTGTGGACGATTGGCGCAGAATTCAATTTGCGCCACAACCTGACGCTTAACGTCAGTGTCGACAACGTCACCAACGTTCGGGGCCTGACCGAAGGAAATCCACGCCAGGGCTTCACCCAGGCCGTCGTAAACGGCTACTTCTACGGCCGTGGGATCATCGGGACGAACGCAATGGGTTCATTGTCCTTCGCGTTCTAACGACGGTGGCGGGGAAGGCTGAAGGTCTTCCCCGGCGCTTCCCGAAGCGCCTCGAGCATTTGCTTAGGGGCAGGCTGGTTGCGAGAGCCCGGTGACCCGGAGCTGTCGCGACGCCTCGGAGATGGAATGATCATGACCGACAGACGCATCCGTCGAGTAGTCATTCTCGGCGGCGGGACCGCCGGATGGATGACTGCGGCTGCTCTGTCGAAAGCCGGCGAAAACCGGCTGTTCGAAGTCACGCTCGTCGAGTCCGACGAGATCGGAATCATCGGAGTGGGTGAGGCGACGATCCCGACCATCCACTGGTTCAATAAGCTTGTTGGGCTGGACGAGGCCGAGTTCATGCGGGCGACGAAGGCCACGTACAAGCTTGGCATTGAATTCGTTGACTGGGCGAAGCCGGGGCATCGGTACTTCCACCCTTTCGGTCGTTTCGGAGCACCGCCTGACGGCCCGATGTTCCTCCACCATTTCATCCGCGCCCGTCTTGGCGGACTTAAGGACAAATACGAACTTTATTCGCTTGGGAGCCAGGCTGCTCTTGCCGGCAAGTTCGCCATGCCGGTCGATGATCCGCGCAATTGGCTGTCGACGCTCGGCACGGCTTTCCATTTCGATGCGTCGCTCTATGCGCGGCATCTTCGGCAAATCTCGGAAGCGCGCGGCGTCAATCGTCTCGAGGGCAAGGTTGCATCGGTAGAACAGGATCCTGAGACAGGCTTTGTCACTGCCCTTGTTACAGAGCGCGGTCAGCGGATCGTTGGCGACCTTTTCATCGATTGCTCGGGCATGCGCGGGCTCCTTATCGGCCAGACGCTCGGAAGTCGCTACGAGGATTGGTCTGAGTGGTTGCCGTGCGATCGGGCGATGGCGGTCCCAAGCGAAAACGTGTCGGCGCCGACGCCTTACACGCGTTCGACCGCGGATGATGCGGGATGGCGGTGGCGAATTCCGCTGCAGCACCGAACGGGTAATGGCTATGTCTATTCGAGCAGCCTTATCAGTGACGATGAGGCAGCTGAGACATTGCTTGCAAACCTCGAGGGACGCGCGCTTGCCGAGCCGCGACCGATCCGGTTCAAGACTGGTAGGCGCCGCGATGCGTGGGTGAAGAATGTCGTCGCGATCGGGCTTTCCGCTGGGTTTCTGGAGCCACTTGAGTCAACGTCCATACACCTCATACAAAGTGCAATTGCAAAGCTCCTGTCGCTGTTTCCAACGAGAAACTGCGAGCCGATCGTCGCGGAGCAGTTCAACCGGGTACTGGCGCAGGACTATGACTCGGTACGCGATTTCCTCGTGCTCCATTATCACGCAACGAAGGACAGGCACCAGCCGCTGTGGGAGCATTGCCGGCAGATGCGTCTCCCTGAAAGCCTGGTTTACAAGGAAGAACAATTTCGCAGCACCGGCCGCATCGTACTGGGTTCGGACGAACTGTTCCGTGAAGCGAGTTGGTTCGCTGTGATGGTAGGTCAGGGGATTGCGCCCCGCGACTATAATCCGCTTATCGAGGTGGTCTCGACCGAGGATAGCCTCGCCCATTTGAAACAGGTCCGTGAAGCGATAGCCGCAGCGGTCCAACGAATGCCCACCCACGAAGCTTTCATCCGCGAGCAGCGCACCGCTGCCGAGCCAGTCCACTCATGAACCGGGTCCTTTTTCGGTACTGTGGCCGCTCTCGCCGTCTAGTGGCCGCAATCGCCTGCGCGGCAGTGAACCTGTTCGTGCCGAGTATGATAGCGGCCGCACCCGCCGACCGACTGCAATACCAGCTGAGTGAAGGGCTCAACGAGAACGAATTTCTCCAGCAGGGCAAAGTTGCTGCCCACTTGCTGCTGCGCTCGGGGAAATTCCCGCGCATCCTGGTCGCGTTTCCAGCAGGGAACAGCGGCGTCGGGCTGTGGTTTGCCGAAACGCCGCGGAATGTCGCTTGGATCATCCCGAGCGCTCCAGAACCCGTCATCAGCAACGATGCGAAGGGACGGCCGCTCTATGGTATCGTCGCGCGTGCCGAACTGACGACGCCGACGCTCGAGATAAGGAAAGCCGTTCTCTCGAGTGTGCGCGTCTTGCGGGACTATCAAGCAATCGGCACGGTGCCCGCTCTCGTCGAAACAAAACCAATCATCAAAGGGGACACCATCAGCTGGTCACGCGATCGGCTGGACGGCGCGCCCGGCTATTCGATTGCGCTGCAAGTCGTTCACGGCAGCCTCGACGGCGGACGTCTGATCGCCGCAGCTGACGGACGAATTGGGCTTAGAATTACCGCATTGTCGGGCGAAACTCCGCTGACGCCCTTTCCCGCAGCGGGGCTCCTCAACGGTCGTGCGGCGATTGATCCCGGCGCCCGCGATGCGCTCCGGTTCCTTAGCTACCGCGAGAAGTTCTTGGCGGGTTCATGGCGGTTCAACACCTACTTCGGCCGCGATACGCTGATGTCGGTCCGTCTGCTGATGCCTGCCTTGACGCCCGACGCCGTCGAGACCGGGCTCGCCGCGGTATTGTCGCGCCTGTCGCCGGACGGACAAGTGGCGCACGAAGAGGACATTGGTGAGTTCGCCGTTCTCGATCATATGAAGACCGACGGGAGCCGCTCGGACGCACCCGTTTATGATTATAAAATGATCGACGGCAACTACCTGCTGGGGCCGGTCGCAAGCGCTTGGTTGCTGGATGATCCGAGATCGCGCGAAAGGGCATTCCGTTTCCTTGCTGGTCTCGACTTGCGCGAACATGGGGCGCGAAAGCGACGGGGAGCGGATCTCGTTGCCAACTTGAAGCTGGTGCTACGATCGGCCGCGCCCTTTGCTGCCGACCAGCGCGCGACAAATCTCATTTCGTTGAAGCCGGGAGTTCCCGTCGGCGAATGGCGCGACAGCAATACGGGCCTGGGCGGTGGCCGCTACCCCTATGACGTGAACGCGATCCTTGTTCCAGCGGCGCTTCGCTCGGCGGCCCGGCTTTACGCGAAGGGTTTGCTTGACCCGTACCTGACCAAGGAGGATCGCCTGCTCTTCGCGCGTGCTTCCAAAATGGCGGACATCTGGTCAATGAGCGCGCCCGTTTTCTTCAGGGTCGAAGTTGATCGGTCCACTGCGGTTCGCGATGTCACCAGCTATGCCGCTGCAGTCGGCGTACCGTCTCAAGCTGCGAATGCATCATTGAGTGCGACAGGGACACGCTTTTATGCCGTGTCGCTCGACG
>DASRBJ010000281.1:0-3341 GCA_035653695.1 Sphingomicrobium sp. | reverse complement strand
TCGCTCGCGCGTCGAGCCGCCCGCCCCATAAGTCACCGAGACGAACCTTGGATGGAGCGGCTCGAGTGTCTTGATGGATTCCCAGAGGGTTTCCTCCATCTTCTCGTTCTTGGGCGGAAAGAATTCGAAGCTGACGGCAATGTCGCCACGCGCTTCGGCAAACAAGGGACGGTGACGTCCGAGCATCTCAAGCGCGTTCATGCCGCCCTCCGCTGCGGAACCGCAGCCTTGATCCCGCGCCACAAGGTGACGGTGAGTTCGCCTCCTTCGAGATGCTCCACATGATCGATGCTAAGGTGCGCGGATGCGAACCAGCCGCGCATCACGTCGTCCTCGAACCCGAGACGAATGTGTGCGTCGCGTTCCCGCAATTCTTCGCACTCATGCGCAGCAAAATCGACGACGAGTAGCGTTCCACCTGGCTCAAGCACGCGAGCTGCCTCGGCGATCGCTTTCGCTGGCGAGTGTGCATAATGGAGCACCTGGTGGATAATGATATTGTCGGCCGAGTGATCGAGCAGTGGAAGGGCGTACATATCGCCCTGGCGAAGACTCGACGCGATCCCCGCGGCCTCCAATTTCACCCGCGCCAGCCGAAGCATTTCCGAAGATCGATCGATACCAATGGCCTGGCTGGAGCGAGGGCCGAAGAGTTCAATCATGCGACCGGTGCCGGTACCAATGTCGACGAGCCTTCCGAGCGGTCGGCCGCCAAGTGCGCGGTCGATGGCCCGTTCAACTTCGCTCTCGGCGACATGCAGTGACCGGATCTGGTCCCAAACCGCGGCGTGGCTCGTGAAATATCTGTTGGCTGCCTCGGCCCGCTCAGCGCGGATTGTCTCCGTTCGAGCCGCATCGGACGCAAAGAGAGCGGCCGTTCCCGTGTCGGCCCATTTGTCGACGAGTGCAAAGAGGACATCGATCCGGTTAGCGTCCGCAAGAGTCAAGAACACCCAGCTACCTTCCTTGCGACGCTCGAGAACCCCGGCGTCGGCAAGGATCTTCAAATGGCGCGAAACCCTCGGCTGGCTCTGGCCAAGGACCTGCGCAAGCTCACCGACGGACAATTCCATGAGGCGCAGAAGAGCAAGGATGCGCAACCTGGTCGGATCGGCAAGCGCTTGGAATCGATCGGCAAGAGGAAGCGCTACGCTCACCAGATAACGATATAAAGATATCTTTATATGTCAATCGCGGACGTGCAAATAATCCCTTGTGTGAAGGTAGGGATTGTCGCTATTCCCGCCGGCCTGACCTGAACGACTCGCAACGTTGAGGTCCGGGTTGGTGCCCACCCCAGGGGCATTTAAGAAGGGAGTGAAAGTCTCATGAAGAAGGTTGCGATCGTGACCGCTGCGGTCCTCGCGCTCGGCCTTGCCGCGTGCAACAAGAACAATGCCGAAAACAATGCGGCAAACGAGACGGCGGTGGAGAACACCGCGTCGACCGACGTGAACGCCGCCAGCGAGAATGCGGGTGCAGAGGCCAATGCCGACGCCGCGCTCAATGCTGCTGGAAACGACGTCGCCAACGCTGGCGCCGAGGTCAACAGCGCGCAGAACGCCGTCGCGAACAGCACGACGAACAAGTAAGCTTCGTCGCTTACAGCGAATTCAAACGAAGGGCCGCTCGGTTTCGAGCGGCCCTTTTTTTATGCTCGGGCAAAGTGATATTGTCCGTTCGTGAGAAAACCCGTCGTTTGCCTGCTTCTTCTTGTTGCCGCCTGCCATGACCATGAGCCGCCAGCACCAACCGCCGAGCAGTCGGACCAGCTCAACAATGCCGAGGACATGCTCAACGGCATGACCACTAACGAAGAAGGGCCGACGGATCGCTCCGCCGGCCCCTCCAATCGTTCGGATTGAGCTTCTACGAATTTAGAAGTCCATTCCGCCCATTCCGCCACCGGCCATCGCTGGTGCCGGCTTGTCTTCCGGAAGCTCCGCGATGGTCGCTTCCGTGGTGATAAGCAGGCCCGCGACGGACGCAGCGTCCTGGAGTGCGGTGCGAACGACCTTGGTTGGATCGATCACGCCAGCCTGGACGAGATTCTCGTAGGTCTCGGTCTGGGCATTGAAGCCGAGGCTCTGATCCTTGCTGTCGATCAGCTTGCCAGCAACGACCGCACCGTCATGGCCGGCATTCTCGGCGATCTGGCGAACCGGTGACTGCAGAGCCTTGCGGACAATGTCGATGCCGCGGGTCTGGTCGTCGTTTTCGCCCTTGAGCCCGTCAAGAGCATTGGTCGCGTAGAGCAGAGCAGTACCACCACCCGGAACAATGCCTTCCTCGACCGCGGCGCGGGTCGCATGAAGCGCGTCGTCGACGCGGTCCTTGCGCTCCTTCACCTCGATCTCCGTCGCACCGCCGACCTTGATGACCGCGACGCCGCCCGCGAGCTTTGCGAGGCGCTCCTGGAGCTTCTCGCGATCATAGTCGGACGTGGTGTTCTCGATCTGCTGGCGGATTGCGCCGACCCGACCCTCGATGTTCTCGCGGGTGCCATTCCCGTCGACGATCGTCGTGTTGTCCTTGTCGATCGTGACGCGCTTCGCCTGACCGAGCATGTTCAGCGTCACGTTCTCGAGCTTAATGCCAAGATCTTCGCTGATCATCTCACCACCGGTGAGGATCGCGATGTCCTCGAGCATCGCCTTGCGGCGATCACCGAAGCCAGGAGCCTTGACCGCAGCAACCTTGAGACCGCCGCGAAGCTTGTTGACGACCAGCGTCGCAAGCGCCTCACCTTCGATGTCCTCTGCGATGATCAAGAGCGGCCGACCGCTCTGGACAACGGCCTCGAGGATCGGAAGCATCGCCTGAAGGTTGCTAAGCTTCTTCTCGTGAATGAGGATGTAAGGCTCGCTGAGCTCGACCTGCATCTTCTCGGGATTGGTAATGAAGTAGGGCGACAGGTAGCCGCGGTCGAACTGCATTCCCTCGACGACGTCGAGTTCGAAGTCGAGACCACGTGCCTCTTCGACCGTGATCACCCCTTCCTTGCCGACCTTTTCCATTGCCTCGGCGATCTTCTCGCCGACTTCACGATCGCCATTGGCCGAGATGATTCCGACCTGCGCGATTTCCTGGCTTCCCGAAACGTCCTTCGAGCGGCCCTTGAGATCCTCGACGACCTTCTTCACGGCAATGTCGATGCCGCGCTTGAGGTCCATCGGGTTCATCCCGGCAGCTACGGACTTCATGCCCTCGCGAACAATCGCCTGAGCAAGAACCGTCGCCGTGGTCGTGCCGTCACCAGCAAGATCATTAGTCTTCGATGCGACCTCGCGGACCATCTGCGCGCCCATGTTCTCGAACTTGTCCTTAAGCTCGATCTCCTT
>DASRBJ010000280.1:0-7828 GCA_035653695.1 Sphingomicrobium sp. | reverse complement strand
CGCGCCATCGAAGACGCGCGATCCGAGGTCGAAGTGGCTGCCGGAGTGGCAACTCGCGCCGGTGATCAGGCAAGAGATGCCGTGAAGGTGAGCCAGGCACTTTCCGCGCATGTCGAAGCGATCGAATCGATCCTCGGGCTGATCCGCGATATCGCCGGGCAAACAAACCTCCTTGCGCTTAACGCGACCATCGAAGCCGCGCGCGCCGGCGACGCAGGTCGTGGATTCGCCGTCGTCGCTCAGGAAGTGAAGAGCTTGGCCTCGCAAACGGCCCGCGCCACCGACGATATCACGGCGAAGATCACGGCGATCCAGCAGGCGACTCGCCAGACGGTCGAGTCCAACGCATCAATCCAGGGCACGGTCGAGGAAGTCCAAAGCTCAGCCGATCGCATCCGCGAAGCAATGGAGCTCCAGGCTCAGACCGTTACGATGATCACCGCAGCAGTGGACGAGACTGCACTTGCCGCCGATTCGATGAGCTCGACGATTGCAGCGATCCGGAGCGATACCGAGAGCGTCGCCAAGGATATCGACCAGGTCGAACAGGGATTCGTGCGCTTCAGCGAGCAGCTCGCGAACTTCAGGGCAAGCGCCAAGGCCTTTGTCACTGGCCGCGCTGCCTGACAGCATAGGCGTGACGAAGTGCCGGCCTGCCGCTAATCGGCAGTGCCATGAACATCCTTATTACCGGCGCGAGCCGAGGTATTGGCTCGGCCGCCTACGGCCTTCTCAAGAAACACGGCCAACATGTCGTGGGTCACTCGACGCTCGGTAGCGATTGCCTCATCGCGGGCGATCTTTCGAAGCCGGCCGCACCACGCAATGTCTGGGATACCGCAATGGACGAGCTCGGCGGGCGTATCGATGTGCTCGTCAACAATGCTGGTATCTATGAAGCCGTCAGCGACAATGCGCCTGACGAGGAGTGGCATGCCGCATGGGCGCGAACGATGACGGTCAACTTGCAAGCCGCCGCGGATCTGTCCCGGCTCGCGGTATCGCACTTCCTCGATCGAGGCGGCGGAGGTCGCATCGTTAACATAGCAAGCCGCGCTGCCTATCGCGGAGACAGTCCGCAGCACTGGCATTACGCCGCCTCAAAAGGCGCAATGGTCGCAATGACCAAGACGATCGCGCGCGGCTACGCATCGGATGGGATACTCGCCTTTGGCGTTGCGCCGGGCTTTACGGTCTCTGAGATGACCGCTGAATATCTCGAAGGCCGCGGCGGCGCGCAGATAATCGCCGATATTCCCCTTGGACGAGTCGCGTCGACCGACGAGGTCGCCGAAGTGATCCGCTGGCTCGCAACGGAAGCTCCGCCGTCGGCGACGGGAAGCATCATCGACGTTAACGGGGCAAGCTATGTTCGTTAAGGCAGCGCTCGGCCCCGCGGCACTCGCCGCCGCTCAACTCGTCATTCCGCTCGGGCACCCACGGGTGATCGAGCCTCCAAAAGCACCAATCGAGACCGCGGGACCGCTCTGGGTCGCGCGCTGCAACGGATCAAAGGACTATGCCAAGGCAGCGCCGCCGGTTCGGATCCACGGCAACACCTTTCTTGTTGGTACCTGCGGGATCTCGTCGATACTCATCGTTGGTGACCAAGGGGACATACTGATTGACGCAGGCCCGCAAGAGGCAGCACCGTTGATCGCCGCGAATGTCGAAGCGCTTGGATTTCATGTCCAGGACATCCGGTACATTCTCAACAGCCACGAACATCCAGATCATATCGGCGGTGTCGCCGAACTTCAGCGAATGAGCCGGGCGACGCTCGTCACTTCGGCACGCGCAGCCCGGGTTTTCGAGACCGGCAGGGCGAATGATGACGATCCGCAGGCCGGTACTCTCAAGGCCGTCCCAACCGCGACAGTCGGGCGAATTATCGGCGATGGCGAGCAGCTGCGACTTGGGAACCTCATGTTGACCGCGCTTGCAACGCCCGGCCACACGCCCGGCGCGCTCAGCTGGCGTTGGGTAAGCTGCGACGGCGGCGTTTGCCGCACAATCGTTTATGCAGACAGCCTCTCGCCCGTAAGTGCCCCGAATTACCGTTACAGTGATCATCCGGCTTATCTCGCCGCCTATCGCGCATCGATTGCCAAGATTTCCTCCAGTCCATGCGAGATCCTCCTCACTCCCCACCCCGAGGCGAGTGACTTACCCGGCCGGCTCGCGCTCGGTGAGCCGCTGTTCGATCCGAACGCTTGCAAGAATTATGCTGCCACGCTCTCACGAAATCTCGACGACCGCCTCGCGAAGGAAGCCCGGAAGTGAGCTGGCGCGCGACTGTCCCGTGCAGCCGCGCGCAAGGTGAGACGATAGCTCACGCCGAGGATCTATTCCCAGTCAGTGAATACCCGCCGGTCCTCGTTGTGGACGAGCCCGATCCCAGCAGTCCGAATTCCTGGTTGATTCACGCCTATTTCGATGAGCGACCAACAAGCGTCGAAATTGCGACTTTGACTTCGCTCGGCAACGGGCCGCCGCAGATCGAACAGCTCGGCGAAGAAGATTGGGTACGGATGAGCCAGTCGGGACTACAGCCGATCCGGGCCGGCCGATTTTTCGTCCACACGCCGACTTCTCCACCTGACCCGGCGAAGATTAGCTTCGAAATCGATGCCGGTCTCGCCTTCGGTACCGGACAACATGCAACGACCGCCGGCTGCCTCGAAGTGCTCGACAAACTAGAGCGGCAGGGGGCGAACTTCACGACCATCGCGGATGTTGGGACCGGCACCGGATTACTCGCCTTTGCGTCGCTTGCGCTGTGGCCGGGAGCCAAGTGCATAGCGAGCGATATCGACCCCATAGCGATTGATGTTGCGCGAGAGAATGCTGCGATCAACGGCGTTAAGCAAGGTCACGGACGAGGAGAGCTGCTGCTTGCGCAGGCGGATGGCATGAGCTCGGCCCTGTTGTCGGCGCGCGCGCCATTCGATCTCATCATTGCCAATATTCTCGCTGCGCCACTGATCGATCTTGCCGGCGATTTCGCCAAGGCGCTCAGCCCAGGAGGAATGGTTGTCCTCGCTGGCCTTCTCGACACGCAGGCAACGAAAGTTCGAACGGTCTATGAGAATCACGGCCTCGAACTCGCCGACGAAACGGATGGCGAGTGGCCGGTATTGGTGCTTCGCGCTCCTAGGAGCCGATGAACGTTCCTGTTCGAGCACCCGAGTTCGCGCGCGCTCCAATGCTGACCGTCGTCGCGTTGCTTAGCGGCTTTGCGCTCACCCAATCATGCCGCAGCGATGATCTTTGCCCATTCCTCTTCGCTGATGACGCGAATCCCTAGCTCTTCGGCCTTCTTGAGCTTGGACCCCGCACCTGGCCCAGCAACTACCAGGTCGGTCTTTGCACTAACCGACCCTGCAGCACGTGCCCCAAGTCGATCCGCCTGGGCCTTGGCTTCTTCGCGACTCATCGTCTCAAGGCTGCCGGTGAAAACGATCGTCTTTCCCTTCCACTCGGTCGGTTTGGCCTGGTTGATGAACGGGAGTGGGGTGACCTCGCTTAGAAGGTCGTCGAGCGCTTGCACGTTGTGGGGCTCGTTAAAGAAGTCGACGAGCGCTTCAGCGACTTTCGGGCCAACGCCCTGAACCGATGACAACTCATCCTCTCCGGTCGGCGAAAGCGCAACGCGCCGGATTTCCTCGACCGTTCCGAAGACCTTGAGCAGGTCTCTTGCAGTAACAATGCCAACGTGTCGGATACCAAGTCCGAACAGGAGTCGGGGACTTTCTGGCGAACGCCTCGATTTGATTGCAGCAAGTAGATTTTCGACCGACTTCTCCTTCCAGCCGCCGCGGCCGAGAAGCTCGCTGCGATGATGCGAGAGCCGATAGATGTCGGCCGGCGAGTGAAGCCAGCCAAGATCGATGAACTCAGCGATCGACTTCTCGCCGAGCCCTTCGATGTCGAGCGCAGCACGCGAGACGAAGTGCCGGAGCCTTTCAAATCGCTGCGCAGGGCAGATCAGTCCACCAGTGCAGCGGACGTCGACCTCACCTTCCTCGGAAACGGCATCACTGCCGCACTCGGGACAATGGTCGGGGAACTGGAACGGTGGCCGCGGTTCGGCCCTGGTCAGATTTTCCACTACTTGCGGGATGACGTCGCCTGCCCGTTGGATGCGAACCCGATCACCGATCCGGAGTCCCAAGCGTGCAATTTCATCACGGTTGTGAAGCGTGACGTTCGCAACAATGACACCGCCGACTCCGACTGGCTTTAATCGTCCGACTGGCGTCAATTTGCCGGTTCGGCCGACCTGGATGTCGATCGCTTCGAGCGTCGTCTCGGCGCGTTCCGCTGGGAACTTGTGCGCCAAGCCCCACCGCGGCGCACGCGCAACGAAGCCGAGCCGCTCTTGGAAATCGAGCCGATCGACTTTGTAGACAACACCGTCGATATCGAACGGCAGATCAGCCCGCGCCCGCTCGATGCGGCGGTAGTGTTCAATCATTTCGTCAAGAGTTGCGCAGCGAACGAGAAAGTCCGTCACAGGAAGGCCAAACCGCTCGATACTCTTCATGACTTCGTACTGTGTGCCGCCAGGCAAATCACTCACTTCGCCCCAGCCGTGCGCAAGAAAACGCAGCGGCCTCGCCGCGGTGACTGCCGCATCCTTCTGTCGCAATGACCCCGCTGCAGCGTTCCGCGGGTTAGCGAAGATCTTCCCGCCTTCGGACGCCTGACGTTCGTTCAGCGCCTCGAAGTCGGTCTTCGACATGTAAACCTCACCGCGCACTTCGAGGATGAGAGGGGCTCCTTCAATGCGCGCTGGAATGTCGTCAATTGTCTGCGCATTGGCGGTGACGTCCTCGCCGACCGTTCCGTCCCCGCGCGTTGCTGCAAGAACGAGTACGCCAGCCTCATAACGGAGCGAGCAGCTGAGACCGTCGATCTTGGGCTCTGCCGTGAAGCTGAGCAATGCGTCGGATGGAAGGGCAAGAAAGCGCCGGACACGGGCCACAAACTCGCCCACCTCCTCTGTCGAGAACGCATTGTCGAGGCTGAGCATGGGCCGCGCGTGAGTGACCTTCGAAAGCGCGGTGGTTGGTTCGGCTCCCAAGCGTCTCGAGGGAGAGTCGGCGCGAGCGAGATGCGGAAACCGCGCTTCGAGCGCGCGGTTTTCACGGACGAGCGAATCATATTCCGCGTCGGATATCTCAGGCGCGTCCTGGTCATGATAAAGCTTGTCGTGACGCGCGATCTCCTTTGCCAGTCGCATCAGGCGATTGGCAGCCTCTGCTTCGTTAATGTCGCTGGAAAGATTCAGCCGAACAGCTCCTCGAGAAGGTTTATGAAGCTTGTCCAAGAGCGCTCGGCAGCAAGCGCATTATAGCGCACGCCATCGATCTGAAGCTCGCTCGCGCGTGGGTTCGTAAATCCATGCCCGACATGACCATAGGCGTCGATCTGCCAGTCGGCGCCCGCCCCGGTGAGTTCCTCGCCAAGAGCAACCACCTTCTCGGGTGGCACCATCGGGTCATCCCAGCCGTGGAAGGCGAGCACCTTCGCCTTGATCCTTTCCGGCGCAAGCCCTGGCGGGTCGAAGAGGCCATGAAAACTTACTGCCGCAGCAATATCAGCTCCAGCCCTCGCAAGGTCCAGGGCACACATTCCGCCAAAGCAATAGCCGGCAACGACGATCTGGTCTGAGTTCACTTCGTCGAGGCTTTGGGCAAGCTCGAGTACGTGGATCATTCGCCGTCGTAGCGCCGCGCGGTCACTCTTGAGCCGGTTCATCTCGCCGAACATGGTGTCGCGCGGCGCACCACGAAATTCCTTGCCGAAGAGGTCCGCAACGAATGCGTTATATCCGAGCTCAACAAGCTGGCGCCCAAAGCCGACCTCGAGGTCGGTAACTCCCATCACGGTCGGTACCAGAATGACCGTTGGCCGCGCTTGTCCATCGCGCCGCCCAACAAAGACGCTCTCGAGCTGTTCGCCCTCGAAATTATGTGGGATGGTTCGGTCCTTACTCATGACATCTCCCTTGCAAGCTCAGCGAGCTTGGACACCGTTTTCATGTTGCGGGCAGTTCCTGCGTCTGCCGCCGCGATGCGCAAGCGCGAGCGCCCGATACCCTTTTCGCCATACGCGACAAAGATCTCCCTTGTGCCGACAGCGATGCGCTCGTCGTCCTTGTTGCGCACCGTGTCGAGAAGGTTTTCGGGCGGTTCGTCGTCGAGAAAGAACGTCTGCACCGCGGCGGGCGCGGCGTCCGTGAAGGGATTGGAACGAACGACGGCCGCGATCTCATCGTCCGTTCGCACGACAACCTTGATCGACCTTCCAAGATGTTCGCTTAAGCTCTTCTCGAGAGTCTCTCGTACATGCTCCCGGGGCATCGTGCTCGTGAATAGGAGGTTGCCACTCGCAAGGTACGTACGCGCCTGTTTGTAGCCAAGTTTGTCGGCAATTGACTTGACGTCCGCCATTCGAACACTGCTGCCGCCGCCTAAATTAACAGCGCGGAGCAACGCGACGTACGTCGTCACGCCGCATCCATAAGCCTTGAGGCCTGCGCTCGCGCTTCTTCGGTGATTGAGGCACCGGAGAGCATCCTTGCAATTTCCTCGCGGCGTTCGTCGCCCGAGAGCTTTCGGACAATCGTTCGGGTTCCCGCTTCGCCATGATTTTTCTCGATGCGGAAGTGGCTCGACGCACGAGCAGCGACTTGCGGCGAGTGAGTGACCACCAGGACCTGGCTTTGCGTCGCCAGGCGCGCGAGGCGCTCACCGATAGCGCTTGCAACAGCGCCGCCGACGCCGCGATCGACCTCGTCGAAGATCATCGTCGCCGCGCTACCCGCCTCGACGAGAGCGACCTTCAATGCCAAGATGAAACGGGACAGTTCCCCGCCCGAGGCAATACGCGTGAGAGGCCCGAACGGCGAGCCTGGATTCGTGGAAACTTCAAACTCGACTCGGTCGATGCCCGACGCACTCGCCTCAATCGGCGAAATCGCCGTTCGGAAACGTGCCGCATCGAGTTTCAGCGGTGCAAGTTCTGCAGCAACCGCCTGGTCGAGCCGGGCCGCGGCCGCGTGTCGGGCGCGTGATAAATGCTCGGCAGCGGCGGCATATGTCGCACGTGCCATCACGAGGCTGCGATCGAGTTCTTCAATGCGCCCCACCCGATCTTCGATCGCCGCCAATTGCTCGCGCATCTCCTGGCCAAGCGCAGCAAGCTGGTCCGGCTCCACGCGGTGCTTGCGCGCAAGCGCACGAATGTCGAATAGCCGTGCTTCGATTCTCTCGAGATTAGCTGGATCGGGGGACAGAGCTTCGGCGGCTCGGGCGATACGGTCCTCCGCGTCGGAAGCTTCAATGAGTGCTCGGTCCAGTGCGGCGAGTGCCTCGGCAAGCAAGGGATGATCGGGGGCGGCACGCTCAATCCGACGTGCCGCTTGGCGAAGTTGCGAAATTGCTCCCTCCGATCCGCCGAGGAGCTCATCAAGACCCGTCAAACTTTCGCCGGCCTTGACGGCTGCCTGCATTCCCGCTCGATCCTCGGCGAGGCGCGTCTCCTCTCCCGTTTGCGGCGCAAGCTGCTCTATTTCATTGCAGGCATGCTCGAGCCATTCACGGTCCCGTTCGGCACTGGCCGCTGCAGTCCGGGCCTCCAGCAAATCATGCTCGATCCTGGTAACGTCCGCCCAGGCCCGTTCAACGGCGGCGTGATCCACTTTCCCGAAGCCGTCGAGAAGGGCACGGTGCCCCTTGGGATTCATGAGACCACGATCATCATGCTGTCCATGAACCTCAACGAGAAGACTGCCAACTTCGCGAAGGAGGCCGGCAGGGAC
>DASRBJ010000279.1:0-12368 GCA_035653695.1 Sphingomicrobium sp. | reverse complement strand
GCTTGCTGGCCGGCAGGATCGCGACAGCGAATGCTGCCGAAGTCGCCGACGAGCGCACTGCCCACATCACGTTCCCAGCTCATGGGCACATGTGGCGCGAGCCAGCTCGGCGTCGAGTAACCTAATGTGACGACGCAACCGGTGACGAGTGCGCCCAAAAGCAAGGCAGGCAAGAGCCCGACGCGGTCAATCCATCGGCCGTACCGCTCCTGTTTTCCGAGGAGGGTGTCGACGTCATGCGCCGCATTCGAGGGAAGCACGAGCCGCCAGCCGTGGATGTCGGCGCGACCGAGCCGAAGAACTCCAGGGGCGCTCTCGAGGCGCTTCAGCTTTTGCGCAACGACTTCATCACGCCAGCCGCTTGCCTGAGAAAGCCGGATTGTGCTGGTTTCGAATTCGACCGTCACCGCGTGCGGATGGCCAGTCACTCCGTCGTAAAGTCGCGCGTGCACTCGTCAGATCGCGCCCACGTCGAACGCGTCGGCAAATCCCTCTGCCTCGCGAGGTGCGTGCGTCGTTGATTGCGTGAGATCGGCAATGTCGATTGTGCCATAAACATGGAGGTGTCGCGTGAGAAAAGCCCAGGTGCGGTATCCCCAATAGGTGATCCCGAAACCCAGTGTCACGATGGCTAGTGCCAAGTTGCCGAGGAAGAGGCCGAGCCACTCCAGAGTCGTGGCATCGAAGCTGAACTCAAGCTCCCCGAGCCGAGTGACGGCTGCTGCCTGTCGAAAGTATTTGGCGTACCAGTTGAGCGTCAGCAGAGGCACGGCGAGGTAAAACATCAAGAACACGGCAGCAGCAACCGCGCCGAAGCCCGGCGTTCCGCCGGATCCGCGGGTAAAGCCGCCTGCCGCCGCTAGGGTTGCAAGCGCGAGAATGGCGGCCACGGGCATGAGGTAGATCAGCGACCATCTTGCCTTGAGACCTTCGGCATCGAGATTGGCGCGAAACGGCAATGGGCCGAAGCTCATCGCGTTCCAGCGAGCGTTCCAAAGCCTCGTCGCAGCCCATGGGAACATGATGAACATTGTGATCGCTGCAAGAGCAAGACGCCCGAGATATTCGCCTCCATAGTTCCAGCCTGGATCGTCACTTCCGCCGCGAATTCCGTGCCACCATGTTCGCGACAAACGATAGCGGAGCGCTCGAAAGCGGGCGAAGCCGCCAAGATAAATCATCGCGATATAGAAGAGGGAAAAGATCCCAAACGCGGCTTCCGCTTTACCGTGCGCGACGAGCGCTGGGAAAAGAAACTGGAAGAAGAGCAAGAAAGGGGCGAGGACGCACATCACCAGGACAAAGCCGAGGAACATCTCCTTGCCCGTACCCGTCCATTCCAGTGTATCGTCGATGATGTACGTGCGCGACCAGAGGTATCGCCGCTGCCGCGCTGCGGCCCAGAACCGATATATTCCTAGCGTGCAGATCACGAGCAGCGCGTTCGTGATTGCGATTGGCAGATATTCGCGCCAGTTGCCGGTGAAGTGAATTGCGCGGCCATCCCCGCTCGCCGTCCAATTCACGTGCTTATCCATCGCCCCGTCTCCCCCCGAGCGAAGCGGAAGCTGCATGGGATTGGCTGGGTTTGCAAGATGCCGCGACGTCGCGGTTGAGACGCCTGTCTCGCATCGCTACATGCCGGTGGCCATGACGAAAATGTTCAAGATTGCGCTTCCCGATGGATCCGTCCGGGAAATGCCGGAAGGCTCGACGCCCGCCGATGTCGCTGCGGCAATCGGGCCGGGGCTCGCGCGAGCGGCGCTCGCAGCCAAGGTTGATGGCGAAGTACGCGACATCACGCGACCCTTCGAGGGTGACGCGCAACTGGCGCTCATCACTTCCCGTGACGAGGCAGATGCTCTTGAACTCGTGCGGCATGACTATGCTCACGTGCTCGCTGAAGCCGTCCAGAATCTTTTCCCGGGAACGCAGATCACGTTCGGCCCCGCAACCGAGGACGGTTTCTACTACGATTTTGCGCCAACGCTGGAGCACGGCCCCTTTACCGAAGAGGAACTGCCCGCGATCGAAGAAGAGATGCGCAGGATCATCGCCGCCGACAAGTCCTTAGTTCGGGAAGTATGGACGCGCGAACAAGTGCGCGACTTCTTCAAGAACCAGGGCGAGGCGTTCAAGGCCGAATGGGTGATGGAGCTGCCCGAAGGCGAAACCATTACCATGTACCGAACGGGCGAGGGCGATCAGGCGTGGATCGATCTGTGCCGTGGTCCGCATCTTGCTTCGACCGGCAAACTTGACCCGAATGCCTTCAGGCTCACCCGTGTCTCGGGCGCTTACTGGCGCGGGGACCCCAAGAATCCAATGCTTAGCCGGATCTACGGTACTGCCTGGCTAAACAAGAAGCAGCTCGACGAGCATTTGAAGCGGCTTGAAGAGGCGGCCAAGCGCGACCATCGCAAGATCGGCCAGGAGATGGACTTATTCCACCTCCAAGCGGAAGCGCACGGAAGTGTATTTTGGCATCCGCACGGGTTCACGATCTACCGCGAGCTCGAAGCATATATGCGCCGGCGCATTGATGAGGCGGGATACCAGGAAATAAAGACACCGCAGCTCATGGATGCGCGCCAGTGGGAAAAGAGCGGCCACTGGGGAAAATACCGAGAGAACATGTTCGTCGTGCCCGACGAAATTCCGAGCACCGACGAGGATGCACCGATCATTTCGGGCAAGGCCGACCTAATGGCCCTGAAGCCGATGAACTGCCCTGGGCACGTGCTCGTCTTCAAACAGGGAATTACGAGCTACAAGGAGTTGCCGATCCGGTTCTACGAGAATGGCAGCTGCCATCGAAACGAGCCGCACGGCGCCCTTCACGGACTGATGCGCGTGCGTCAGTTCACGCAGGATGACGCGCATATATTCTGTCGCGAAGACCAGATTGTCGACGAGGCACGTGCGTTCTGCGAGCTTGCCGACCGAGTTTACAAGGATTTTGGCTTCACTTACTCGATTAAGCTCGCGCTTCGACCGGACAATCGGTTCGGAAGTGACGCCGATTGGGACATGGCTGAGTCCGAGCTTCGTTCGGCTGTGGTTGCTGCCGGTATGGCGACGAGTGACTTCGGCTGGGAGGAACTGCCCGGCGAGGGTGCCTTTTATGCGCCCAAGCTCGAATGGCATCTCAAAGACGCTATTGGACGCACTTGGCAAGTCGGCACGCTTCAATCAGACCGGGTGCTGCCGGAGCGCCTCGACGCGACTTATGTCGGCGAGGATGGGCAAAAGCATCGCCCCATCATGTTCCACCGTGCGATCTTCGGTTCGTACGAGCGCTTCATCGGTATTCTCATCGAACATTATGCGGGCAAGTTTCCGCTTTGGCTCGCTCCAGTCCAGGCGGTGGTTGCGACGATTGTATCGGACGCGGATTCTTACGCGCAAGAAGTTGCCGAGAGGCTCGCAATTGCTGGACTCCGCGTGGAGACTGACCTGCGCAATGAGAAGATCAATTACAAAGTGCGCGAACACAGTCTTGCCAAGGTCCCGCTTCTCCTCGTCGTCGGCAAACGCGAAGCCGAGGAGGGAACGATCGCTGTTCGCCGGCTTGGTTCAGAGGATCGCCAACTGGTGATGAAACTGGATGAGTTGGTGCAAATGATGCGCAACGAGGCCGTTCCACCTGACCTTCGTTGACGACTCTTCGCAACACTGCGCGGCGAAAATGACTCACATTCGTTCGGGTGGCCTTTTCAGGTCGCGCCGGAATGCTTAATTCACGCCTGTTCAACAACTGCAACGGAGTTCCTGCTATACCACCGCCCTATCCGCGCCGTCCGATGGCGCCCCCGCCGCCGATGAGCGGTCCCCGCTACAACGAGTTCATCCAATCGCCCCGAGTGCGAGTGATTGACGAGAACGGCGACAACCTGGGCGTGATGTATACGCGCGAAGCGGTGGAACAGGCGATGGCAGCGGGACTCGACCTGGTCGAGATTTCGCCCAATGCTGATCCTCCCGTCGCAAAGTTTCTCGATATCGGGCGGTACAAGTACGAAGCTCAAAAGAAGGCGGCCGAGCAGCGCAAAAAGCAGAAGACGCAGGAGATCAAGGAGATCAAGATGCGTCCTAATATCGACGACCATGATTATGACACCAAGATGAAAAAGGTGTTCGAGTTCCTTGAAGAAGGGGACAAGGTCAAGGTCACGATGCGCTTCCGGGGTCGCGAAATGGCCCATGGCGAGCTTGGTATGGCCGTCCTGCGGCGCGTTCAGGAGCAGACTGCGGAGATGGCCAAAGTCGAGGCGCATCCACGCATGGAAGGCCGCCAAATGCTGATGGTGCTCGCGCCCAAATAGGACGGCGCCCGACGGTTCTTACTTACACTAATGTTGCCAAATTGCAGCAGCCGTGCACCAATTGTTGATGCACGGCTGTTGCAGCGCTTCCCTTTGAAGTCGTTTCGGGGTTAGCGTCACTCCCTGAGCGGGCGATATTTCGCCCGAGGGGGAGAGAACGAAATGATCCGCAAGTCCACCCTTCTTGCGTCGGCTGGTCTCATGGCGGTCGCAGCACCAGCATTCTCGCAGACGGTTCCACCACCCACCAACGAAAGTGGAAAACCGTCGACTGCTCCTCCTACTGAAACATCGAGCGCGCAGACTGCCGCGGTTCAAACGCAGGCCTTGCAGCAGCAACCAGTGGACACTGGCAATATCATTATCACCGCAACGCGACGCAATCAGGCGCTGTCGGACGTCCCGATGGCCGTGAGCGCCGTTACTGCGCAGAACCTGCGCAACACCGGCGCAACCGACATTCGCCAGCTTGACCAGATTGCGCCCTCACTGCTGGTTTCCTCGACATCGTCCGAAAGTGGTGCGGCCGTCGCGCGTATTCGCGGTGTTGGTACGGTCGGGGACAATCCCGGGCTCGAAGGCTCTGTCGGCATTTTCATCGACGGCGTGTATCGCTCTCGCGCCGGCATGGCGTTGACGGAGCTCGGTCCACTCGACCGAATCGAGGTTCTTCGTGGTCCTCAAGGCACTCTTTTCGGCCGCAACACCTCGGCGGGGCTTATCTCCATAATCACTGCTAAGCCGCGATTTACACCGGAAGCGAGCGCTCAGGTCGACATCGGAAACTTCAATTTCCGACGACTCGAAGGCAGCATCACCGGTCCGCTCAGTGACACGATCGCGGCCCGCCTCGACGGTGTGTACGAAAAACGCGACTGTTTCATGACCGATGTGGTCTCAGGAAGGCGTCTCGACAATCGGAATCGCTGGCTTCTCCGGGGACAGATCCTTTACCAGCCCAATGACAATCTTTCACTGCGCGTCATTGGCGACTATTCACGGCTGAACGAGGAATGTTGCGGCGCTACCTACCTTCCAGCTCACGATGTGACGGCCGCAGGCCAAGGGCCCTCGACAATTGCGGCAATCGAACGCGCGCTTGGCGCCATCATCAACGATGACACCTTCTCGCGCAAAATGTCCATCACGCCCGGCCGCGACGATGATTCGCGAGTTCGCGATTGGGGGTTATCGGCCGAGCTCGACTATGATCTCGGCGGTGCCCAGCTGACGTCAATCACTGCGTATCGCTACAACAAGTACATTCGCGGGCAGGATGCCGATTACAACAATCTCGACTTGCTTTATCGCCCGAGCGACGGCGGCTCGTTCAATCGATTCAAGACGTTCAGCCAGGAACTGCGCCTGCAGGGCACAACCTGGAACAAGCGCCTCGACTGGCTGATCGGGGCTTATTACGCGAACGAGAAGCTCGCGGTCGACGATAATCTTGCGTACGGCAGCGACTATGCCCGCTTTGCCAACTGCCTCGTCGCCGCGAACTTCGTAGCCGGTGGATCGCCCGCAAGCCTGCTTGCGCCCGGCGCATCGCCGACGTGCTTCAACAGCGTGGTCGCAAGCGGGGTTCGCTCGTCGCTCATCGGTGCTTACAACGCAGCTTTAGGCGCGGGCCAGTTCACCACCGCATCGAACATCGCCGGCAACATCGCGGCGCTGTCAGCCTTTGCGCGACTTCCGAACGCGGGACTTCCGGCCTCGATTCCGTTGCCGGACTTTAGCGGAGCGCCGTTCACGAATAGCGGATTTTCGAACCTTACGAGCCCGGCTCTCACGCTGACGGGCGCTGCGCTGGACGATTCCTATCGACAGACCAGCAACAACTGGGCGCTGTTCACGCACAATATCTTCTCGATCACTGACCAGCTGAAGCTCACGGTCGGCGCCCGCTACACGCACGAGAAGAAGACTCTCGACGCCCTGCTCCTCGATAATAACACGATCTGCACCCTTCTCTCCGGTACCGCGCTCCAGCAGCTTCCCTGCGTAATCCCGAGCGCTCCTGGCGGGACGTTCGCGATCAATGACTCTCGGACCGAGTCGAAAGTCTCCGGGACGGTCGTCCTCAGCTACAAACCAACGGATCGCTTGCTGACCTACGCCAGCTACTCGCGGGGCTACAAAGCTGGCGGCTTCAATCTGGATCGCTCCGCTCTCTGGCGCGCGCAGAGCGTGCCGACCACCGTCCCAGCAACGCCCGGGACCGCCGTCCTCGGCAATCCCCCGCTCTCGGGCAGCGGTGCTATTTGTGTCACCGCGTCGCAGACCGGATGCCAAGGGCTGGTCGCTTCGGGTGCGGACCTTCAGTTCAAGCCCGAAATCAACGACGCATTCGAAGCGGGCTTCAAGTACCACGGCCACGGCCTAGACCTGAACTTCGCGCTCTTTCACGAGGTATTCCGCAACTTCCAGCTGAACACGTTCAACGGCCTCAATTTCTTCGTAGAGAACATCAACAGCTGTCGTGACAATCTCAACGGTGCTGACAGTGATAACGATCCACGGACCGGTGCCTGCCCATCGGGTCACACCGGTGCCGGCGTTCGTACGCAGGGCTTTGAACTCGAAGCATTCACTCGCCCGGTCTCTGATGTCGCGTGGAACTCAGGCGTTACGCTCGCCGACACGAGGTACCGCGAGAATTTGATCGGAGCGAACGGGCAAGCACTAAACAACGCATTGTTCCAGTTGCCTGGCCGCAGGATCTCGAATGCGCCGCTCTGGACGATAACCTCATCGATCGCCTGGACCCCGCCGATCGGAAGTAGTGGCTTGCGCGGCCTGTTCTATCTCGATGGACGATACATGAGTTCATTCAATACGGGCTCAGACCTCGACATTGAGAAAATGCAGAGTGCGTTCACGATCTTCAACGGGCGTGTCGGCGTGCATGGCCCTGACGATGCATGGGCGATTGAGCTTTGGGGCCAGAACCTCCTCAATAAGCATTACATCCAAGTGGCCTTCGACTCCCCGCTCCAGGGCAGCGGAACCACTCGCGCGGTGCAGGCGGGCTTCATACCAGTATCAACGCAGCTCTATTCCGCATTCCTGGGCGAGCCGCGAACATTTGGAGTGACTCTTCGCGCACGGACTGGATTTGCGCGCCGGCCCGCTCCGGCCTACGTCCCGCCGCCCGCCCCTCCGCCGCCGGTCGAGCAGGCGCCGCCACCCCCTCCCCCACCACCGCCACCACCGCCGCCGCCGCCGGCGCCAGAGCGAGGCTCCTGAGCAGGTCGGATCATCAGCGCGGGTTTGTCCTCATCCCCAGGCAAAATTTTGCGGCTTCGGCATTTCATGCGGCATCGGCAGTTGCGGGCGCGCGCGCCGCGCGCAGAAGCGCGGAACGAAGCAGTTCAATCTCATCAGGATTGAGCTTCTTCCCGCCCGCGCGGGTGACATAAAACACGTCTACTGCTCGCTCGCCGTAGGTCGCAATGTGCGCAGAATGGACCGTGTGGCCACAATCGTGGATTGCGCGGGCCAAGGCGGCAAGAAGTGCTGGGCGATCGTGCGCGTTCACTTCGACCACGGTCGTTCGTGTTGAAGCTCGGTCCGCTATTGCAACCGACGGTGCGACTTCGAACGCCCTGGTGCGCCGGTGCGGTTCGACGGCTGGAAGCGGCGGAAGCGTTTCGGCGCCGACCGCCGCTTCCACCGCCCTTACAAGGCGCGATCGGATCCGGCGATCGGCATAGGGCTGCCCGCGTCCGTCGAGAACGACAAGATTGTCGAGCGCCATGCCGTCGCGCGTGGTGTGGATTCGTGCGTCGATGATATTTGCGCCGGCAGAGGCGAGCGCGGCGCATATCCGGTAGAACAAGCCTTCGCGATCCGGCGTAAAGACACTCACACGGGTCGCGCCAGTTCCGGGATCATCCTCGACGACCACATTCGGCTTTGCTTCGCCGATGTGCGCCTCAGCTGCTGCTACTTGGCGGGCATTCGCCAACTGCCATGCGGCCGGTTCAGCCAGCCAATAACTGTCGGGCAGTCGGCGCGCGTGAGCCTTTGCTGCGCTCGCTTTCCAGCCGAGTTGTTCCGAGAGTTCCTTCTGGCGCTCCTCCACAATCAGCGCTCGGCCATGTTGCTTATGGCCAAGCCGGAGGCGCTCTTCGGCGGCCTCGAACAACGTCCGCAGAAGGCTGCGCTTCCACTCCGTCCATACTCCTGGTCCGACCGCGCGAATGTCGACGACGGTTAGGATGAGAAGGAGGCGAAGCCGTTCGGGGCTTTGCACCTGCTGCACGAAATCCTCGATTGTCTTTGGGTCGGCAAGATCGCGCTTGAAAGCAGTCGACGAGAGCAGCAAGTGATTGCGCACCAGCCACGAAACCGTTTCCGTCTCGGCGGGGTCAAGCCCGAGCCGCGGACATAGTCTCACCGCGATTTCGGCACCGAGAATACTGTGGTCGCCGCGTCGGCCCTTGGCAATGTCATGTAGAAGCACGGCAACATAAAGGACCCTTCGCGACGAAATCTGCTTGAAGATCGCCGTCGAGATTGGATGATCGCCCTTGAGATCGCCCCTTTCGATCGCGGCGAGCAAGCCTATGGCGCGGATCGAATGTTCATCGACCGTATAGTGGTGATACATGTCGAACTGCATCTGTGCGACGACGCGGCGAAAATCTGGAACAAATCGGCCAAATACCCCGGCTTCATTCATCCAGCGCAGCGCCGATTCCGGATGATTAAGCGAGGTAAGCACCTCGAGGAAAAGCGCATTGGCGTGGGGATCCTCGCGCACCTGACGGTCGATCCGCACGGCGTCGCGGCTTGCAGCGCGCATTGCGTTCGGATGGATTTCGAGGCCCTCGCGGACCGCGAGCGCAAAGATCTCGAGAAGTCGCCGCGGCTCCTCCTTGAAGAAATCATCGTCGGGGATCGAAAGACGACCCCGGTCGAGAACAAAGCCGCCCAGGCGCTTGGGTCTCCGCCGAATTGTTGGGAGGGCAAATCGAAAGCCTTTCCTCGCAAGCTGCTCATCAAGCTGCGCGAGGAACACTCCTGTGAGATCGCCGACCGCCTTCGCGTTTAGAAAATAGAATTGCATGAAGCGCTCGACAGCCGATTTGCCCGGGCGGTCCGCATAATTCATGATCTCGGCGATGCGTGGCTGGTACTCGAAGTTCAGCCGCTCCTCGGCCCGACCAGCGAGGAGGTGCAAGTGGCAACGAACGGCCCAAAGGAACCGCTCGGCACGATCGAAGCGACGGAACTCTGCGCCGGTGAATAACCCGGCCCTCACAAGATCCGCGGGCTTCTCGACACCGTGAACGTACTTGCCGATCCAGTAGAGGGTATGGAGGTCTCTAAGCCCGCCTTTCCCGTCCTTGACGTTGGGCTCTACGACGTAGCGACTGTCCCCCATTTTCATGTGGCGCTCGTCACGCTCCGCGAGCTTGGCAGAAACGAACTCGGCAGCAGTACCGGAAAGCACGTCCTTCTTGAAACGGCTTGCGGCCGAGTCGAAGGTTTTCTCGTTACCCCACAGCCAGCGAGCTTCGAGGAAGGCGGTACGCACCGTCATGTCCTTTTTGGCAACATCGATCAGCTGGCTCGCGGATCGCACCGAGTGCCCGACCTTTATTTTGAGGTCCCAAAGGATGTGCAGCATCGCCTCAGCCGCGCGCTCCTGCTCGGCTCTGATGTTTCCCGGCGTTAGAAACATAAGGTCGAGGTCGCTGAACGGTGCCATTTCACCCCGTCCCGTTCCACCCAAGCCGACGAGGGCAAGATTGGACGACCCAGGCTCATGAACGAGGCGGTTGCACACGAAATCCCACGCGAGACGAACGAGTTGGTCATGAAGGAACGCGGTCGTCTGCGCTGCGGCCCGACCGTTGCCCGGTTCAGTTAGGAGGCGCCGCGCGACTTCGGTGCGCCCAGCGCTGAGCGCTTCAGCAAGAATTGCCGTGGCTTCCTGAGTAAGCCGAGGCCCAGCCTTCAACGCAGCAAGCCGGTCGGCAATCAGTCGGCGATCGACGATTGCCCGCGGCTCTGTCGGTCGATGATGGCGTTGTTCAAGCATCAAACTTCATTCCGAATGACCAGACTTGCAGCGCCGGTGCCAGCCAAGGCGGCTAGACCCGCGAACTGGCAGAGTATAGCTAGTCCAATGCAATTGCAGCGCCCCGACGTACATGCGGAGATGCAGCGCGGGATTACGGCGCTCCGCCGAAGCGACTTTCCGACCGCACGCGATGCCTTTGCGCAAGTGGTCGGAGCGCCGGACGCCCCCGCGCAGGCCTGGCTCTTCTATGCACAAGGATGTGCGGGATGCCGAGACTGGGAACGGTCGCTCCACGCGCTGAACCGCGTTGCTGAAGTTGATCCGCAAAACCCCTTCGTCATGTTGATGAAGGCCGACATCTTCGCGGAAAAGGGGGACGACCGGGCAGCCGTTTCCTTTTACCGCGCAGCCATTCGTCGCTGCGCACAGCTTCAACAAATGCCCGGTGATCTGCCGCAAAGACTCCAGCGCGCCACCGCTATGCTTGCACGTCTCGAGCAGCGCTTCGAAGAGTGGCTACGTGCCCATCTCGCCGATGAGGGATTAGCGCAAGTACCACCCCGCGTCTCGGAAGCGCTCGCAATCGCATCGGACAGGCAGCCTATCTATCTGCAGCAGCCGACAAGCTTCTACTTCCCAGGCTTGCCGCAGCAGGCCTGGTATTCACCGGAGCAATTTCCATGGGTGGCTAAGCTGGAAGCGGCTGTACCGGAAATGCGCGCCGAAATTGAACGCGTACTCGCGGGCGAACAGGGGCTTGAACCCTATGTCCAGGAACACTCCGAGCGCGCTTCGCAAGGGCATAGCTTGCTTAATGATGCAAGCTGGAGCGCCTTCCATCTGTGGAAGAACGGCAAGCCTGTCGAGGAGAATGCGAGTCGTTGCCCCCTGATCATGCGCCTGCTCGAGCTGCCTCCGATACCCCGAATTGCCGGCCGATCGCCGATGGCGCTGATTTCGATTCTCAAGCCCGGGACCCACATCGCCCCTCACACCGGAATGCTCAACACGCGCTTGATTTGCCATATCCCGCTGGTTGTGCCCGACGGATGCCGCCTCCGGGTCGGCGGCGAAACGCGCCAAGTCGTCGAAGGCAAGGCAATGATCTTCGACGACAGTATCGAACATGAAGCATGGAACAATAGCGATGCCGTTCGTGCCGTGCTCCTGTTCGAAATCTGGCGGCCCGAGCTAAGCGACGAAGAGAGAATCGCATTGTCGGCGATGTTTGAAGCGGCGAGCGGCTACAATCCTCCCTCCGGCGATTGAGCAAGTCGCTTCAGCTCATACAATTTATCAAGCGCCTCCCGAGGGGTCAGTCGATCAGGGTCGATCGATTCAAGCGCGGTCACGAGAGGATCTTTGGTGGGAGGGTTCCCCGCAACGGCAGCAAACAGGGGGAGCTCGTCCAGGCCCGCCGCAATGCCGCCCGTCGCATTGCGCCCAGCTTCGAGCTTTTCAAGAACAGCTCGCGCTCGTTCAACCACCTTCGAGGGTAGACCCGCGAGCTTTGCGACCGCAATTCCATAGCTTCTATCCGCCGCCCCCGGAGCGACCTCATGGAGGAGAACGAGTTCGCCCTTCCACTCTCGTGCGCGAACGTGATGGAGGGAGAGCGATTCCAGACGCCCCGCAAGACGCGTCAGCTCGTGGTAGTGCGTTGCAAACAGCGTTCGGCACTTCACTTCGTCATGCATCGCCTCGACGACAGCCCAGGCGATCGCAAGACCATCATAAGTCGATGTCCCACGGCCGATCTCGTCGAGGATCACAAGACTTCGTGGCGTCGCCTGCGTAAGAATCGCGGCAGTCTCGACCATCTCCACCATGAAAGTCGACCTGCCACGCGCGAGGTTATCCGAAGCCCCGACACGGCTGAACAGGCGGTCTATGATGCCAAGGGTCGCGCGTGAAGCGGGAACAAAGCTGCCCGCCTGAGCAAGCACGAGGATCAGCGCAGCCTGCCTAAGGAATGTTGATTTTCCGCCCATGTTGGGGCCGGTGATCAG
>DASRBJ010000278.1:0-2001 GCA_035653695.1 Sphingomicrobium sp. | reverse complement strand
AATTATCATCGCCCCAGCTTTTTTGGCATCGAAGCGGAAAGGGAACTGTCGACCTTCGCGGCGACGTTCCGGCCGCGGATTCATGATCCGCAAATCCGAGGCATGGAAAACGGGCCTTATTCACCCGAAGGATTTCTACGCGGCTGGAATTTCGGAAACACATTCGGTATCCGTGCAGGCCTTCTGAAGAAGCCCGATGTCAGCGCCGCGTCTCTGCCGACCGCGGAGCTGAACGCGGCATGGGCTTGGAACTATCATCGCGCCGAGCGCAGCGATGCGCTCAAGGATCGCTGTTTCGTCCCGTCAGTCGATTTCTTCCGTATCGAGGGACGCACAAGCCGCGTCGCCCTCTGGCCTCCCGGAATGCCGATCTGGCTGCCGAGAGTTGATTACGTCCTGGTGGGCTCAACCATTTCGGGCCAAAAGCGCTATGGCCTCGCGCCCTGGCGCGACGTACTGGATGTTGTTCGGCGCGCCGGGTTCGATACGACGAAAGACCCGCTCAGGCTCGAATATCGCGTCACGCCTCCCGCGATCGCGAACTGGGTCGAAAATATTCCTTGCACGGACCTCGACGCACTTCGGCGCGAATATCTGCGCCCGGATCAGATCCTCGATCGCGAACTTCTTGCAGCTGCTCGCGAGAGCATCGATGAAAACGAAGGTGAATTCCGGATCGTGCGCGAAATCCTCAACCCGGAGACAGGCTCCTGATCGAACGGCGCGGCGCCCGAGCCGATTTGTATGGGCTCGATCAGTTTGGTCGATCAGTCTTGCGCTTTCGACTTGTTGAGACTCACGGCAGCGCGAACGAGGCTCATCAGCGCGTCCTCGTCGATCTCCTCGCCCTCGCGGAAGTCGATCGCGCGCCTGACATTCCCCTCGAGACTCGAGTTGAAGAGCCGCGAAGGATCCTTCAGAGCCGCGCCTTTGGCGAAGGTCAATTTCACGGCGTTCTTGTAAGTCTCTCCCGTGCAGACCATTCCGTCGTGGTACCACACCGGAACCCCTCTCCACTTCCACTCTTCGACGATTTCGGGATCGGCTTGCCGGATCAAATCGCGAAGCCGGCGGAGCATCTGACCGCGCCAGTCGCCCAGTTCCTCGATTCTTTCGTCGATCAGTTCGGATGGGGATTTAGCCTTTAGCGACGAGCTCTTCTTCATTGGTGCCTTTCTCCGCCTCGTTCTTCTTTACGGGAGTTGCGCCGAGACGATGAGGTCGAACGGCTTCACTGCGTCCTCCCCAACAGCTGCTCCAGTTTTGCGAGGAAACGGTGCCATCCGACCTTGGCGCCGAGATAGCCTTGTTTCTGATCGGGCCGGAAGCCCGTCTGCTCCATGCGCAAACGGGTCCCGGTGCTCGTCGGCGTGAGGGTAAAGGTGACGATACTCTTCAGATTGAAGGCTGGGTCCTCATGCGCAAAAACCCACGTATAGGACAGGGTCTTGTTCGGCTCGACGGCAAGGACCTCGCACTCCAGCACGCCGCCCCACTCGGCGCGAAGGTTGAAACGGTGGCCGACGAGAGGCACGAAGTCGTTCTTCATGAGCCATTCCGCGATGAGATGCGGTTGCGTGAGCGCGCGCCAGATCTTTTCCGGCGGGAAAGGCATCTCGCGTTCGACGACGACGGAGCGCGTTTCGGCCAACGTTTCGTTCATCTATCTGTCCTTCGATGCGGCCCTACCAGCGCGCCAATTGGGTGATTTGAATGAGATTGCCGCAACCGTCGCTCAGTCGCGCGATGGTAGAGCCCGGCACTTCGGTCGGCGCCATGGTGAACTCGCCACCCGCCGCCTTGATGCGCTCGTAGTCGCCCTTGGCATCATCGGTGAAGAACATGGCCGCGGGCTGGCCCTGCTGGAACAAGGCTTGCTGATACGTCTTTGCCGCCGGGTTGTCGTTGAGCGCAAGCTGCAGCTGCGTTCCATCCGGCTCTTCGGGCGAGGTAACCGTCAGCCACCGAAACGGCCCCTGGCTGACATCGGCCTTCTTCGTA
>DASRBJ010000277.1:0-3534 GCA_035653695.1 Sphingomicrobium sp. | reverse complement strand
GCCTGTCAGAACGAGCGCTCGCAGCACAAGAACCGCGCATCGGCCATGAAGCAATTGAAAGCCCGGCTCTACGAAGCCGAACTCCAGAAACGGGAAGCTGAGGCCAATGCCGCCAATGCCGCCAAGACCGATATTGGCTGGGGTCACCAGATCCGCTCGTACGTGCTGCAGCCGTACCAGCTCGTGAAAGACCTGCGCACCGGTGTGACATCGACGAGCCCAAGCGACGTCCTTGATGGAGATCTCGATCGTTTCATGGCCGCCGCTTTGTCCCAGCGCGTGACTGGCGAAACGGTCGAGGTCGAGGATGTCGAGTAGGGCGCTCGTGCTTCCTCGAGCACATCGGGACAAGGCTGCGTACCAAGGCATCGCCCGTGTTGACGCTGGCCTTGGCCGCGGCCGAGTTTCGCCGAGAGCCAAGCGCAAACTGGTAGCCTGCCTCGCCGCGCTCGTTGGAGCGTGCCGGCCGCATCCATCCGAACCGCATTTTCCCAGTGCTCACCGTGACGTTGCCCCGATTGTTGGCGGTACGTTCTCGACAGAGGACGCGCGCGATCGCGCCGGTGAAGCTGAAGACGTGATGGAGCTCGCCGGCGTGAAGCCCGGAATGTCGGTTGCCGACGTCGGCGCGGGAGAAGGTTATTATACGGTGAGGCTGGCACGTGTGGTTGGACCCAAAGGCCGAGTGCTCGCCGAGGACATCCTTCCTCAAATTCGTGACCAACTTGCCGACCGGGTCCAGCGTGAGCGTCTCGACAATGTTGGCGTGAAGCTCGGAACTCCCGACGATCCGACCTTGCCCCCGGCATCGTTCGACCGGGTCTTCCTAGTCCACATGTATCATGAGGTGGCGAGTCCTTACGCTTTCCTGTGGCACATGCGCGGAGGCGTGAAAAAGGACGGGCTCGTCATTGTCGTCGATTCCAACCGTCCAGTCCGACAGCACGGCATTCCCCCGGCGCAGGTCAAGTGCGAGTTCGCAGCGCTTGGGCTCCAACCCGTGAAATATAGTGTTCTCTCCGGTGGCGACGCCTATTTCATGTCGTTCAGGATCGCCGGACCAAGACCTGCGCCCGAGCAAATCCAGCCCTGCCGCCAGTAGGTTCTAATGTTTCCGCGCCTTTCGCCGAGGAGCGAGTTCAGCGCGCGATCAATCCCCTTTCGGCCGTTGCCGAGCCCGACTAGGGTCGCGTGATGCGCCAATATCTCGATCTCATGAAGCGCATCCTCGACGGGGGTGTTGAGCAGCAAGACCGAACTGGAACCGGGACCAGATCCCTGTTCGGAGCGCAGATGAGGTTCGATCTCGGCGATGGCTTTCCGCTGCTCACGACCAAGAAGCTCCACTTGCGCTCGATCATCGTCGAGCTTCTGTGGTTCTTGCGCGGAGACACGAATGTTCGCTGGCTGAACGAGCGACGCGTCAGCATCTGGGATGAATGGGCGGATACCGATGGTAACCTCGGACCCGTTTACGGCAAGCAATGGCGCGACTGGGAAAGTGCCGACGGTGCCCACATCGATCAGATTTCCGAGCTCGTCGCGTTGATCAAGCGCGATCCATTTTCGCGCCGCCAGATCGTCACGGCGTGGAACCCGGGTGAGATTTCGAAGATGGCTCTGGCACCGTGCCACTGCCTTTTCCAGACACAGGTCGCCGCGGGGCGCCTCAATCTGCAGCTGTACCAGCGTAGCGCCGATTTTTTCCTCGGTGTCCCCTTCAACATAGCGTCCTACGCTCTTCTTACGCACATGCTTGCTCGCGAGTGCGCGTTAGAACCCGGGGTATTTGTCTGGACGGGAGGCGATTGCCATCTCTACTCGAACCACCTTGAGCAGGCGCGGCTCCAGCTTACTCGTGAGCCGAGATCGCTGCCGAAACTGCTGATCAAGGATCGGGGCCAGGGACTGTTCGATTATGAACCCGATGACTTCCTGTTCGAGAACTACGATCCCCATCCTCACATCGCTGCGCCGGTCGCCGTCTGACGGCTAGCAGACACAATAAAGCGGCGTTGATGGAGCCGTTTGTGAAACGCCGCGTTACGTTCTGCCGTCAGACAGGAGAGGACAAGCCATGTTCCAGAAAGTGACGACCGTGCTTCTCATTGGCACTGCACTTGCAGTGGCCGCGTGCAACACCGTTCGAGGCGCGGCCCGCGACGTCAATTCGGTCGCGAACTGCACCGAAAATGCGATGAACGGAACCCATCGCTGCTAAGTTGCTAGACAAGCCGCTCCTTCGGTGATTCATTGTCGTTCCGGACCCTGAATGGAGGAGTGAAAATGATTCAGAAGGTAGCGGCATTGGCGTTGATTGGTGGCTGCCTCGTCGTCGCGGCGTGCAACACCGTTCGCGGTGCGGCGGCAGACGTGAATTCGGCCGCGACATGCACGCAGAACGCGATGCATGGCGGCAAGTGCTAGGACGCACCGATCGCTAGAACGAAAGAACCCCGCCGGAGCTGATCCGGCGGGGTTCTTCATTTTCAGTCGCCTCTCGGCGGCTTTTACTTAGTCCTGCAGGTAATCGCCGGCATCCGCATCGAGGCCGTGCCCGCTCGGAGCGACTTCCGCGAGTGGGTCGTCGCCGATCCCCGCCGTGTCGTCACGCGGGCTGCGCGCGAGTTCGGCGGCACGAAGTTCCTCGGCCGAGTCCGGAGCGATCAACGCTTCCTGCATGCGGCGCTGAGCCGCACGAAGAGCGGTGTCGCGTGACGAGGCAGCGACGCGCAGCCGGTTCATGCCAGCGCCAGTGCCTGCCGGGATGAGCCGGCCAACGATCACATTCTCCTTGAGCCCTTGCAGCGTATCGACCTTGCCCTGCACCGAAGCCTCGGTGAGCACTCGTGTCGTTTCCTGGAAGGATGCCGCGGAAATGAAGCTTCGAGTCTGGAGCGAGGCCTTCGTGATGCCGAGCAACACGGGCTTGCCTTCGGCGGGGCGCTGCCCCTTTCCAAGCTTCGCGTTCGTCTCGTCCATTTCGTCACGATCGACCTGTTCGCCGGCGAGCAAGGTGGTGTCACCGCCGTCCGTGATCTCGACCTTCTGCAGCATCTGGCGAACAATCACCTCGATGTGCTTGTCGTTGATCTTCACGCCCTGAAGTCGATAGACCTCCTGGATCTCGCTCACGAGATATTCGGCAAGCGCTTCGACCCCGAGCACCTCGAGGATGTCGTGCGGGTCGGGTGAACCGCCGACAAGGTTGTCGCCGCGCTTCACATAGTCGCCTTCCTGGACCTCGATCATCTTCGACTTTGGAACGAGATACTCGACTGGCTCCGACCCGTCGTCGGGAACGATCGCGATCTTACGCTTCGCCTTGTAGTCGCGCATGAAGGTGACCTTGCCCGAGACCTTGGCAATGATCGCATTCTCCTTGGGCTTGCGGGCCTCGAAGAGTTCGGCAACGCGCGGCAGACCACCGGTGATGTCACGCGTACGCGCGGCTTCCCGCGGCATTCGTGCCAGCACTTCGCCGGCCTCCACCTGCTGTCCATCCTCGACCGCGATGATGGCGCCGGCCGCGAG
>DASRBJ010000276.1:0-3711 GCA_035653695.1 Sphingomicrobium sp. | reverse complement strand
AATGCCTGGCCTCGACAGTTCAGCGGCGAAGCTTTGCCACAAAAGGAGGACCCACGATGTACAAGCCTGCACTGTTGGTGGCGGTCGCTGGACTAATCGTATCGCCCGTTGCCGCGAGCGCTAAGGGCTGCCTCAAGGGCGCTGCCGTGGGTGCTGTTGCCGGTCATGTCGCCGGACACCACGGGAAAGCAGGAGCTGCTGCCGGGTGCGCAATCGGCCACCACAAGGCAGCCAAGGCTGCCAAGCGCAAGGGGAAGTAAGTCGCAGCCGGACGAAATCTTGAGACGGGCGGATCTTGCGAAAAACGGTTCTAGCTACTGAGATATTCGTCTCGCAAGATGGCGAACAGGACCGTGTCGCGCACGTGACCGGTCCAGGTGATCCGCTCTGAGCGAAGAACACCCTCGCGAACGGCGCCGAGTTTCCTAACGGCCGCCTGACTGCGCGCATTTCGTTTGTCGACACGGAATTCAACGCGCCGAATTCCGCATTCGAACGCTCGCCTCAGCATCATCTCCTTGACCCGGCCGTTGAACCCGGTGCCGCGGAACTTTGGCCGATAATAAGTGCCCCCGATCTCCAGCACCTGTCGCTCCAGGTCGATACCAAGAAAACTCGACATGCCGGCAAGCTCATCGCCTTCGAACAGCACGAACGTTCGGTTGCGCGGATTGGAGAGGTAGCCGTCGAGACTTTTGTCGAAGCCATCGGGGCCGAAGTTGTTGGAATAAATTTGCCAGATCTCGCGATCTTCGGCGCAAGCTTGTCGAAGCGCGTCGCGGAACGCTTCAGAAAAAGGCTCCGCACTGCAGCCTGCGCCGGCGATCCGCTCGTCAAGCTTACCCCGATGGTCGGACGGCAGACCTGAGTTCATTCGCCCTCGAGATCCTGAGCGACATGTCTTGAGCGCAGGATCTGATCGATGTGGCTTCCTTCATCAAAGCTTTCATCCGCGATGAACTTGAGCTTGGCTGCATATTTCGTGCGGATGCGATGCGCGACTTCGCGCTGGAGGAAAGCCGTGTTTTGCCGAAGCGCCTTGAGGACCGCTTCCTCGTCTTCGCCAAGGAGCGGTTTTACGAAAACCGTTGCATGGCGAAGATCGGGCGACATCCGGACTTCCGTGATGCTGACCAAATGCGAGTTAAGCACATCGTCATGGACTTCGCCGCGCTGAAGCAATTCACTCAGCACGTGCCGAACCTGTTCGCCGATCCGCAAAAGTCGAACCGAGCGACCTTCTGCCGTTTCCTGCCGACGCATCAGCGACTTGCCTCCATGTAGAACATCAGGCGATTACTCGCGCGGCCAACGCCAGTACCTGTTTCAACCGTGAAGCGGCTAAAGCGTCCTGGCGCGCTCTTCGACCTCGAACACTTCAAGGCTGTCGCCCGCCTTGATGTCGTTCGTGTCGGCAAGCAGCACGCCGCATTCAAGACCCGCGCGCACCTCCGCGACATCGTCCTTGAAGCGCCTTAGCGAGCTAATCGTCGTCTTCGAAACGATGACGTCCTCTCGGGTGAGACGAGCATTCAAGCCCTTGCGGATTACGCCTTCCAGCACCAGCAAGCCGGCCGCCTTGTCCTTCTTGCCCGCGGGGAAGACCTCCTGCACCCTCGCACGGCCAACGACCGTCTCGATGATTTCTGGCCCGAGCTGACCGCCCATCGCCGACTTCACCCAGTCCGTCAGGTGATAGATGACGTCATAATAGCGGAACTCGACTTTGTTGCGTTCGGCAACCTCCCGCGCTTTGGCGTTCGGACGAACGTTGAAGCCGATGATTGGTGCGCCGCTTGCGCTTGCCAGCGTGACGTCGCTCTCGGTGATTGCACCGACACCCGAGTGAAGAATGCGGACCTTGATCTCGTCGGTCGAGAGCCGGTTCAGCGCATGGACAATGGCTTCAACCGAACCCTGGACGTCGGCCTTGATCACGAGTGGGAACTCCATCGTGGTCGACGCATGACTTGCAAACATGTGCTCGAGACTGACTGGAGCGCTGGTCGTGCGCTTCCGGTCAAGGACGCCCTGCCGGTAAGCGGCGACCTCGCGTGCCCGAGCCTCGTTCTCGACGACCGTGAACGGATCGCCCGCCGCCGGAACGGCGGATAGACCAAGAACTTCGACCGGGACCGACGGCCCAGCTTCTTTGACCTGGCGTCCCTTGTCGTCGATCATCGCGCGGACCTTTCCGCTTGATGCGCCGGCAACGAATACGTCACCGACCCGCAATGTTCCTCGCTCGACGAGCACCGTCGCAAGCGGACCGCGACCCTTGTCGAGCTTGGCTTCGACAACGGTTCCTTCGGCAGCACGATCGGGGTTGGCCTTCAGTTCCAAAAGCTCCGCCTGGAGCTGGATCGCCTCGAGGAGCTTGTCGAGATTGGTCTTCTTCGTCGCGGAGACTTCGACGTCCTGGACCTCGCCGCCCATTTCCTCGACGATGATCTCGTGCTGAAGCAGTTCCTCTCGGACCTTCTGCGGACGCGCTTCGGGCTTGTCGATCTTGTTGATTGCCACGATCATCGGCACGCCAGCGGCCTTCGTGTGGTTGATCGCCTCGATGGTCTGCGGTCGAAGCCCGTCATCCGCAGCAACCACCAGCACGACGATGTCGGTGACATTGGCTCCGCGCGCACGCATCTCGGTGAATGCCTCGTGGCCGGGCGTGTCGAGGAAGGTGATCTTCGATTTGTCGGGGAGCTGCACCTGGTAGGCACCGATGTGCTGGGTAATTCCTCCAGCCTCGCCGGATACGACGTTCTCGCCGCGGATCGCATCGAGAAGCGAGGTCTTTCCGTGGTCGACGTGCCCCATGATCGTGACGACCGGTGGCCGGGTCTTCAATGTTTCGGAAGCATCCACGTCGGCGCTCGTGTCGATGTCCACATCGCTTTCGCTGACACGCTTGATGCGATGCCCGAACTCAGTGACGAGGAGCTCTGCCGTATCCTGGTCGATTGTCTGCGTTAGCGTGACCGGCATGCCCATCTTGAACAGGGCTTTGACGAGGTCAGCGCCGCGTTCGGCCATGCGGTTTGCAAGTTCCTGGACGGTGATTGCTTCGGGAACCACGACGTCGCGCACCTGCTTGGCCGACGGGCCGGACTCCATGTGATGCCGCTTTTCTTTTTCGCGTGCGCGGCGAAGAGCGGCGAGCGAACGGGCACGGCTGTCATCTTCGTCGGACAATGCGCGCGTAACCGTGAGCTTGCCTCGCTGACGGTGATCGTCGCGACCCCGGCTGGGGCGGGTCGGTTCGGGTCTGCGCGGCGCTGGTGCATGGCCTGACGGGCGGCGAACCTCGCGGGGCTCTTCCTCTTCTTCGACCTTCTTGGGAGGAGCTTCGACCTCGACCGTTGCTGCGGCAACGCTTGCGGCAGCAGCTTCGGCAGCTTGGCGCGCTTCTTCTTCCTGCGCGGCGCGAAGGCGCGCCTCTTCGATCGCCGCTTCTTCGGCGCGGCGGTTCTCTTCGGCACGGCGACGCTCTTCTTCGGACGCGGAATTGCGTGCCTGCTCGTCACGGCGACGCGCTTCCTCGAGCGCGGTCATGCGCGCTTCCTCGGCCTCGCGGAGCAGGCGTGCCTGCATCTCCTTGCGCGCGCTAATGTCGTCCTGCGGCGACGGTCGACGGGGCTGCGGAGCCGGCGGAGCTGGCCGCGGCGCCGGCTTTGGAGCTTCGGCGACCGGTGGCGGCGGTGCCGGCTC
>DASRBJ010000275.1:0-4693 GCA_035653695.1 Sphingomicrobium sp. | reverse complement strand
TCGCATGATGAGCCGAGTGCACGACGCAATGGAGCAGCGATCTAGCGAGCACTTTGGCGGCCGGATGCACGGCCCAATGGTGCTAAATCCATCTCAGATGTTCGACCGGCTGGATTCCAACCATGACGGCGTGATTAGCCGAGAAGAATTCATGAGCGCTCATGCGCGAATGCATGCGCGGATGGGCGGCCGGCAAGAAGGCGCGGCAACGCCCACTCCGGGCATGTCCCGGCACGGCCCGATGCTGGCGCGCTGGCGCTCAATGGGCCACGAAGTCGGCCGCGGCTTCATTCCTCGATTGTTCGAGATGGCAGACACGAATCATGATGGCCGAGTGTCACTGCAGGAAGCGGAAGCTGCGGCTCTTGCGCGTTTTGACCGAATGGATCTTAACCACGACGGGCGAGTGACGCCCGAGGAGCGCCGACAGGCGCGTGCCATGATGCGTGAGAAGCGCCCAGGATAGGATCGCTGCGGCGCGAACGGGCCTTAAGCATTCAATTGCAAGTTCAGGCTTCTTCCAATGCTTTCTTGCGGCCGCTGCTACGGGTCTTCTTGGGTTGGTTAGCCGGCTCTTCACCGAGCTCGCGATATTTGCGTTCCGCTTCGAGCATGTAGTCACGCGTGATCGGTAGCGCATTTCGATCGCGGACATATTGGACCTGGTAATTGCAGGCAGCACCGTTCTCGAACATCACGATTCCGCCCGCGAGGTAGAATTCCCACATCCGGAAAAAGCGCGCGTCGTACATCGCCTCGATCTTTGAGCGTGCTTCAATTGTACGGTTGAGCCAGTGACGCAGCGTGTAAGCATAATGCAGTCGGAGCGTTTCGACGTCGCTCGCAATCATTCGAACCTTTTCGCTCGCGGTGCACATCTGACTGAGCGAGGGGAGATGGTATCCAGGGAAAATCCACTTGTCCGTGAATGGGTCGGGGGAGTTTGTTGCTTCGCCCAGCCGACCAATGGTGTGCAGCAGCATCACTCCGTTGGGTTCGAGGAGGCTTCGGCATTTACGGAAAAACTCGTCGTAATGCTGCGCGCCGACATGCTCGAACATGCCAACCGAAACGATCCGATCGAACCGTTCGCTCAACATTCGATAATCGATGAGTTCGAATTTCACATGGTCCGACACGCCGGCGGCCTCGGCGCGTTGCCGTGCAATTTTGAGCTGGTGCTCGGATAAGGTGATCCCGAGCACATCCACCTTGGCAACCTTGTGCAGGAAGAGCGCCATGCCGCCCCAGCCGCAGCCAATGTCGAGTACGCGCTGTCCTGGCTCAAGCGCGAGCTTGGCCGCAATATGTGCTTTCTTGTCGAGCTGCGCCTGCTCGAGACTGTTGCCTGGGTTCGTGAAATAGGCGCAGCTATATTGCTTGTCGTCGTCGAGGAAGAGCTCGTAGAGTTCGTCCTTGAGATCGTAATGGTGGGCAACGTTCCTGCGTGCTCGTCGGAGATTGTTCGGCTTCAAGATCCTCAGGAATGCCATCTTGCCTTTCGCAAGCGGCGGTGGCCCATCACCGAGATCCTCCCAGGGGTTTGCCGCCGTGATCATGTCGAGAAGGTCAAGAATGGTCCCATCCTCGATGATGACGCGGCCGTCCATATAGGCTTCACCAAGCCCAAGACGGGGGTTTCGGACGATATCGAAGCCAACCTTGCGGTCGGTAAAGCGAACCGTCAGGTGCTTGCCTCCGCCGCGGCCGTAAGTCTGCGGAGACTGACCGGGTAACTTGAGTGTGATGCTGCCCTTTGTCAGCAGCTTGTCGATCATTCTGCCGATCAACGACATTTCGAGGCTCCATTAATCTTTCTCCGCCCGATGCCACGCGCTGAGCGTCGGGGCAATTGATCGAGCGCAATTCACTTGTCTCTGCGGTATTTCTCACCCGCGAAAGCCCATCGGATCGTACGCGCCAGCCCGAATGTCGCCCCACGGACAATGGGCGGAAGCATCGGTTTAGCGAGGCCGTGCATGCGTCTTGCAAACTCCGGAAGGAGGTCAACCGCTGCATTCATGAGGAGAATACGGACCGGAGCTTCCGGCAGAGATTGGGCCGGAGCCTCGAGGACAAAATCCCGAAATTCTCGAGTCCGCTGGTCACAGTGGAGTTCGCCTTGGAACGAGGTAATCAAGTCTTCCGCACCGCACCGCGTAACCGGAACCGGATCCGCGTGCAGCAGTCGGGCAATTTCGGCCGTCTGCGCAAAATAGAGATCCTGGTCGGCACGGCTCATCCGAGGCTCCGCATAACGTCGCCAGCCGTCGAGAAAGCTCATTGCACCCGCGACGTGGACCCAAGCGAGCAGCGAAGGGTCCGTCGCCTTATAAGCTCGACCATCGGGCAATGTACCGCTGACCTGAGCGTGAATGGCATTTACCTTGGCCACGGCTGCGAGGGCCGAGTCGCGGTGTCCGTAGGTCGTCACCGCGATGAACCGAGCGGTGCGGCGAAGTCTGCCAAGCTGGTCATGGCCGACATCACTATGGTCCCATACTCCGGCGAGTGCCTTTGGGTGCAGCATCTGCGTCAACAGTGCTGCAACACCTCCGACCATCATCGAGGTGACGTCGCCATGCACGCGACGGATGACCGATCCAGGCGGGAACAGTGCATCATCCGACGCGGGAACGGGCCGTTCGCCTCTCGACTGGTCGTTGAAGGTCGAGCGGACTTGCTTGATGAGAGCGTGGCGGATGGGTGCTAGCATGGCTGGCCGCTGCCAAGCACTGATCTCGCCGCAGAGGAAGAAGACATCAACGGTACGCTCGGATGAAAAAGACGATCGTGGTTGCGGTGGTAACGAGCAACGTCCACGAGCGTACCAGTCGCGGCGAAAATCTTCGTCCCAGTCTCGCGCCAGCCCAGCCACCCGCGATCGATCCGACGAGCATCGGCAGGCATAGAAACCAGCGAACAAGGCCGACCGCGACGAACACGATTGCCGCTGCGAGATTTGCGATCGCCAGCATTAGCGTCCTTACCGCGAATAGCGATCGGGGGTGGGAGCCAGCGAGGAGGCCATAAGTGGCGGTGGTCATGAGGCCAACTCCGCCGCCAAAATACCCGCCGTAAATTGCGAGTAATGATTGGGCGACCACCAGTGTCCGCCGGCCGATCGATACGCGGGCGTGCAGCCAGTCCGACGCGCGTTGTCCGAATAGCATTACGAGCAGTGCGAGCAGCAGCAACCATGGGATGATGAAGTCAAACGCACGCGATGGGGTCATCACAAGCAATGTGCTTCCAATCAACCCGCCAACAAAGGTGACTGCCGAGAGGACGCGGATCGAGAGACCACCAATCGGCCCAAGCTCGTCGCGGAACTCGGCCGCACTCGTTGCTGCACCGGGCAAAAGCGCAACGTTCGATGTGGCGTTCGCGATATTGGCCGGCAACCCAAGGGCGATCAGTGCCGGAAGCGTTGCGAACGTGCCGCCGCCGGCGAGCGCGTTCATTGCGCCGCCGATACAGCCCGCGCCCGCTGCGAGCGCTATCGCACGAAGGTCAAACAGGTTGGGCGGCGTGCGAACGCCGCTTGCGCTCGGCGGCGGTCTTGAGCTGCCCGCAAGCGGCGTCGATGTCTCTCCCGCGAGGCGTTCGAACCGGTGCTGAGATGCCTGCTTCGAAAATGATGTTGCTAAATGCGCGGATGCGCTCGGCGCTCGAGCATTCGTAAGGGGCGCCTGGCCAGGGATTGAACGGAATGAGATTTACCTTGGCCGGAAGTTTGTATTTCCGGATCAAGCGAACAAGCTCGTGCGCGTCCGCGTCACTGTCGTTCTTATCTTTCAACATCACATATTCAAACGTGATCCGGCGCGCATTGTTCGCGCCTGGGTAAGCCGCACAGGCTTCAAGGAGCTGCTCGATGCCATATTTGCGATTCAACGGAACGATCTCGTCGCGGATTTGCTTCGTTACCGCATGCAAGGAAACCGCAAGATTGACACCGATCTCTTGGCCGGCCCGTTCCATCATCGGCACGACGCCGCTGGTCGATAGGGTGATCCGCCGACGCGAAAGACCAAGCCCGTCGCCATCCATGACTATCTTCAATGCATCGCGCACATTGTCGAAGTTATAGAGCGGTTCACCCATGCCCATCATCACGATGTTCGTGAGCATGCGGCCCTCAGGCTGACTTGGCCATTCACCAAGCGCATCACGTGCTAGCATCACCTGTCCGACGATTTCGCTCGGCTCAAGGTTGCGCACGAGCGCCATGGTCCCGGTATGGCAGAAGCGGCAATTGAGAGTGCAGCCGACCTGACTCGAAACGCAAAGAGTGCCGCGATCCGCGTCGGGGATGAAGACCATCTCGAAATCGTGTCCGTCATTCGTCTTCAAGAGCCACTTGCGAGTCCCATCGGATGAGACCTGGGCTTCGACGACCTCGGGCCGAGAGATCGAGAAGCGCTCATGAAGCCACGTGCGCTGGGGCTTTGCAACGTCGCTCATCCGTTCAAAGTCCATCAGGCCGCGATTGTAAATCCAATGCCAAAGTTGTTTCGCGCGGAGCTTTGACTGCCGCGCGTCTAGGCCGGCAGCTTCCAGCTCTTGTCGAATCTGGTCCTTCGACAATCCGACGAGTTCCACGCGCCCGTCCGCTCGAAGCGGTTCGCGTCGCGGAACGGGCACGGGGTCAACAGCCCCCGGAATGGGCATAAGGTTCGTTTCAGCGCTC
>DASRBJ010000274.1:0-3037 GCA_035653695.1 Sphingomicrobium sp. | reverse complement strand
CGCACTACGTGACCCCCGGCCCAACGTTGAAACAAGCGATGGAGGCGATCCGGCACGAACTTGCGGAGCGGCTCAAAGAATTGATCGCCGAGGGCCGATTGCTTGAAGCGCAGAGGCTCGAGCAGCGCACGAATTTCGATCTCGAGATGATCGCGGCAACCGGTTCCTGTGCTGGCATCGAGAATTATTCGCGTTTCCTCACTGGTCGACTTCCGGGCGAGCCCCCGCCGACGCTGTTCGAATATCTGCCCGACAACGCCTTGTTGTTCATCGATGAAAGCCACCAGACGGTGCCGCAGATCGGCGCCATGGCCCGTGGCGACCACCGCCGGAAGATCACCCTCGCGGAATACGGATTCCGTCTCCCCAGCTGCATCGACAACCGGCCGCTGCGGTTTAACGAGTGGGACGCTATGCGGCCCCAGTCGGTGTTTGTCTCTGCAACGCCCGGTCCTTGGGAAATGAACGAGACCGGCGGTGTGTTCTCCGAGCAGGTCATCCGACCGACCGGCCTTATCGACCCGCCGGTCGAAATAAAGCCGGTGGAAGATCAGGTCGACGACCTCGTTAATGAGGCGAAGGAGACCGCGCGTAAGGGGTACCGGACTCTGGTCACGACCCTCACCAAGAGAATGGCCGAGGACCTCACCGAGTACCTTCATGAAGCAGGTCTTCGTGTTCGGTACATGCATTCGGACGTTGAGACGCTCGAACGTATCGAGCTCATCCGCGAACTTCGATTAGGCGTCTATGACGTGCTTGTCGGGATCAACCTCCTTCGCGAGGGGCTGGATATTCCGGAATGCGGGCTCGTCGCGATCCTCGATGCCGACAAGGAAGGTTTCCTTCGCTCCGAGACGTCACTCATTCAGACTATCGGTCGAGCGGCGCGCAACGTCGAGGGCCGCGTGATTTTATATGCGGACAGGGTTACGGGCTCAATGGAGCGCGCACTCGCGGAGACTGGGCGCCGGCGCGAAAAGCAGCTCGAGTATAATGCGGCGCATGGCATCACGCCCGAGAGCGTCAAGCGCAACATTGCCGATCTGTTGGCGGATGTTTCCGAGCGCGACCACGTTCTTGTCGACACGGGCGATGAGGAACGGACGCATCTCGTTGGCCATAACCTCAAGGCCTATATCGCCGACCTCGAGCAACGGATGCGCAAGGCCGCAGCCGACCTTGAGTTTGAGGAAGCGGCACGCCTCAGGGACGAGATTCGACGTCTTGAGGAGGACGATCTTGGAATCCCGCAGCCGGATCGAGCTGCACCGCGTCCAGTCGGCAATTCAAGCGAAGGCAAACCGGGGACGCGCAAGGGCCGTTTTGGAAAGCAGCAGCGCACGCGCTTCGGCGGTCGCCGCGGCCTCGCCTAGAAGCGGGCACTCACGCCGATATTTCCGCCGACCTCCTGGCCACGCTTGCGACCAACGGTGCTCGAGACGAACGCATCGATGCTGAAGCCGCTGAAGAGTTCAGCGCGAGTGCCGCCCGATATTCGGCCGTATGTCTCGGTTGGGCGGCGGATCGCCCAGCTGTTGACGATTATTGGAGAGTCGGTCTGGTCAAAGGTGATGAGCTGGTCATTACCAGTGAAATTCCGCTCGACGGTAGCGTCGAGGAAGGGATGAAAACCGGCAACTTCGCTGCGCACTTCAACACCTGCCTGGCCCGTGAAAGCCTTGAGGCTTTGCCGGCTGACGTTCAGCGTAAGCGCAGGATCGCCGGTTTCCGTGTACGCGTCGACGCGCGCGCGGGCATAATCGAGAGCGATCATTGGGCCAATTCCCAACGGCCCAGCTTGCACCAGGTAACCGCCCTTCGCACCAGCGACAGCATGGCTTCCGCTGGGGCGCGCGACCATGTCGTCGACTACGCCAGCGCGCTCGATCCGATCGTGATCACTGCCGTAACCGGCATAGGCTTGGCCGAAGAGACCCGCCGCACTCAAGCTGCCATACGCACCCACCTGCCAGCTGTGGCCACGAATCCGCGCAGCATCATTCCCGAAGCTGACTTTGGGACGAGAGTAATTGCCGGCGATACCGACCATACCGCCGCCCATCGCCCACTCCGCGCCGAGGGTTACACCCGCACTCCGCACGCTGAACGCGCTGTTCGTGTCCGATTGAGGGAGGTCGTGCTGTACCGCGTCGCCAAGTGCGTAGAAGCGGATTCCGTTTGCTAGCTTTCCGCGCCCGTAAAGATCGCTGCGGCTCGATAGCGTTCGGCCCCACTGCCGCGCGACATCGAGTTCCATGTCGGAGGGGGCTTGGAGGGTGAGTGGGGCGGCAAGCTGGCGTACGACATATTCACCGACGATCGCGAATCCCGCTGAAGTCAGGTGCAGGTCATCGACATAGAAAAGATAGGGCGCATTCGAATTCGCAATGCAGGTCGGATCCGGTATGGCGGGGCAGACCGTGCCAACAATGCCGTAGGCAGCGGGATTTGCCGTGATGTCGCCTGCGAGTTGCGTCAAATCGAGGTAATGTACGATCGAACCCTGCCGCGCGTAGCCAGCAAGAACCTGCTGTGCTCCTGAATTGTAAGCGTTAGAGAATGCAGCGCGAACTGCCTGCGCGGACGGATTTGTCGCCACCTCAGGCAACAAGGCCGCATTCCCAGCAAGAAAGCTGATCGTCGGAGTGCCCTTCTGCATGACAAGGCTGAAGTTCTGCTGGAAACTGTTTACGGCGGCAGCCGCAGCCGCGGGTGCGCCAGCTACCGTGCCGCCGCCCTGCTGGTAATAACGCGAGTCATTTCCGCCGATGGAGATCGCAACGAGGTCGCTTCGCGTCAAAGTGGTGGTTACGCTCGGAAAACCGAGCGTCCCGCCCCCGGACAGGAACTCCTGGACCTCGAAAGGAAAGCCCGGAAGCCCTGCAGTCCCATTTCCGGTCGTACTCGCACCGCCAATGGCAAAATTGTACTGCGGAACCTGAAGAAGGTTGCTGAGTGTATCGACGTAATTGCTACCGCCTGAGAAGCGGCCCGTCGTGTAGATCTGCGTCGTGATCGGATTAATGCCAGCGAG
>DASRBJ010000273.1:0-4329 GCA_035653695.1 Sphingomicrobium sp. | reverse complement strand
GTCGGTGCTGGAGCAGGTCCGACAATTTGCGAAACTCATCGCTCTGGTAAGTTTCGTCGCCGGGGTCTCGTCCGCCGCGCCAGTCGAAGAAGATCCGGTCGATCGACTGGGCCCGGGTTGCGAGAGCTCGGATCAGCGCGGCAACAATTTCTCGGTCATTCACTCCAGGTGCGACCCCGAGGCGCCGCAACATCGCGGCAACGAGTTCTTCTTCGAACCGTGCGCTCCATCCGGCAAGTTTGTCCGATAGCGCGCTGCTTCGCGCAATGAGCGAAAGGCATCCGGCTAATTGCGCGAGATCCCAGTGGATTGCCTCAGGCTGCCGGCCAAACGCGTAAAGGCCGCCTTGGTCAAAGTAAGCGGCCGTGAAGTTCGGGTCCCAAAACGCCGTAAAGCGCCACGGTCCATAGTCAAAGCTTTCGCCCGTGATGTTGATATTGTCGCTGTTGAGAACGCCATGGACGAAGCCGGCAGCAAGGTAAGTTGCCGCAAGTTTCGCAGTCGAGCTGCCAATGAGGTCGAACAAGCGTTCGCCATTCTCTTGATCGTCGCTCGATGAGGGAGCGCAATAAAGGTATTCGAGGCAGTACCGCGTTAATGATTTGAGGTTTTCTATCTCGCCAAAGAATGCGAGTCGCTGGAAGCTGCCGATACGAATGTGGCCGTGACTGAGGCGAGTCAGTACCGCGGATCGGGTGGGGGAAGGCTCATCGCCGCGTTCGAGTGCTTCACCCGTCTCGAACAGAGCAAAGCTCTTCGATGTGTCTACACCGAGCGCTTCGAGCATCTCGCTCGCGAGTATTTCGCGGACGCCGCCCTTCAGAGTAAGCCGGCCGTCAGCAAATCGGCTGTACGGTGTCTGCCCCGACCCTTTCGTGCCGAGATCGAGAAGGCGGCCTCTGTCGTCGCGCAGCTGGGCGAAGGTAAATCCGCGGCCGTCCCCGATATCCGGATTATAGACGCGGAACTGGTGCCCATGATAGCGAAGCGCAACTGGTTCGGAGAGATTATCGGGCAGTGGCTCAAAGCGGCAGAAATGTCGTGACCAGGCTTGGTCTTCAAGCTTCAAGCCAACACGCTCAGCCCAGCGTTGGTTCGTGAATCGAGCAATGCATCGGGGAAAGTCGGCGGGCTTTACAGGATCGTAGAAGGCATCACCGAGGGTCAAGATCCTCGGGTCGGGGCGGTAACTTGCCATCCCTCCTCAAGCTGCGTGACGGGGCAAGGGTTCCAACTCGTCAGGCAAGAAGCTTCTTCAATTTTTCGAGTGCGTCGGCGTCGGGCTCGTCGGGTGAAATGGTGCCGGCAAAATGTTGGTTGCGATCGAACAGCAGAACAATTGCCGTGTGCTCCATTTCCTTTCCCATCGGCGCGTTGGCAACCGGCTCCGCATAAATTCCATATTGCTTCTTCACTTGATCGATCTGAGCCTGGCTTCCAGTCAGGCCGATGATCGGCGAACTGAACAACGAAGCATATTGGCCAACTTCCCTCGGCCCATCGTGCATCGGATCAATCGTAACGAACACAATCCGAAGCGCTTGATCGTTCCCTGCTTCGCGTCGCAGCTTGACCAGCCGCGAGAGGGTTGTCGGGCAGACGTCGGCACAGCGCGTGAAGCCAAAATAGATTGCATAGGGTTTCCCGGCGAGTGCTTCGCTCGAGAATGGTTTCCCATCAGCCGCTCGGAGCGTGAAGGGCCCGCCGAAGTGGGCTTTCGAGGGAGTGCTTGGTGCTTCACCTTCCTGCGCGCGATCTTGCACGATCAGATATGATCCTGCGACGCCAATCGCTGTTACTGCGATCAATAGCCAGAGCAACAGCCGCACTTGCCTCAATCGCGACTTGGGTGCTGTTTCTTTACTCAACTCAGATCACCATTCGAAGGTTGGCGCCGCCTTCGCGCGCCCCAAGAGCGCATATGGATCCCCCGTGCGCAAGCGCAACCTGCCTCGCAAAGCTCAGCCCGACACCGCTGCCCCCCTTATGCGTCGTGTAAAAGGGCAGGAAAATGTCTTCACGCCTGTCGCCAGGAATTCCAGGGCCGTTATCGCGCACCTCGATCCGAAAGTGACCGCCCGCTTCGCGCGCAAGCTCGAGCACGACGATCGGCTGCTCTACCTCGGCTGTTGCACGGATCGAGTTGCGCAGAAGATTGAGGAGAGCTTGAGCGAGAAGCTCCGGGTCGACCATAAGGCTCATTGTCTTGGGCTCGACGACAACTTTCGCATCAATTTCTCGTTCGGACGCATTGGCAAGCGCAAGCCGCATGATTTCTTCTGCCCATGGTTTCGCCTTGAACTGACGCCGGTGGATGTCTGGCGCCGAGGCAAATTCGCGGTAGCTTTCGACGAACCGCAATATCCCTTCAGCACGCCGCGCTACCGTCTCCGTCGCGGTTCTTGCGTCGCTCAGCGACTTGTCGGACTTGGCCGCTACTGCAACGAGATCGGCGCCGGTGCGCGCGAGCGAGGTCACTGGCGTCAGTGAATTCATGATCTCGTGCGTCAAAACCCGCACGAGGTCTGCTTGTGCTGCAACTTCGAGCGCCCCGAGCTCACTCTGCACCGGAAGTACCGAGAGGACCGTTACCGGTTCGTCGAGACGAGCGACCTGTGCGGAAGCAAAGATCGCTTTTTGGGGGACGCCCTCGAGGATGAGGCGCGTGATTTTGCGCGTTCCTGGTGGCAGGCGCACGGCAGCCGAGAGCTCTGGACCAAGCGAATTCAGATCCTCAAGCCGATTGAGTGGCGTGCGCGCAAAAAGCTGGCGCGCGGCCTTGTTCAGAAGCGTGATCCGTCCGCTCTCATCGAGCGTCAGGAGCGCACTTGGCGCATCATCGACGATTGCCGCGAGGTAACGCGCTTCCGCGGTCTCTTCAGCATGGCGCGCCTGAAGAGTCTTAAGGGCATGGTCAAGTGTTTGGCCAAGGACATCGAATCCGCCTCCCGAAGGGTTCGAGAAGCGCTGCGAATAATCTTCGAAGCGGACACTCTCGACAAAGCGGGACACGATGAAATTCGTTCGCCGGATGAAACTCCAGAGGCTTGCGAATGCTACGACACCGATCAGTGCCGCGACGACCAGACCGGCGCGCACTCCCGGTGTCTCGGCCGCCTTCGCAATAAGAAGAATTGCAGCAACGAGTAGCAGCGTCCGCCAGGCAAGGCCGAACTCGAACTTGCGCCTAAAGTCCATGCTTCTCCATGCGCCGGTAAAGCGCGCCACGTGACAGCCCCAGCTCAGTCGCTGCGAGCGATACGTTGAAATGATGCATCCTTAGTGCACGCTCGATCATCTGCTTTTCGAGCTGATCAAGGTTCATCGTGTCTTCGGTCACGTTCACGGACGAAGCTTCAAACCGTCGCGGTAGCGGAAAGTCCTCAAGGTGGAAGCGGTCGCCTTCGGCCATGATCACGGCCCGTTCTGCCGCGTGACGAAGCGCGCGCACATTCCCGGGCCAATCGTGTCGGCAAAGTGTTTCGAGCACGTGGTCCGGGAGCTCACGCGCGGGTTTGCCGTATTTGCGCGCGTAAAGACTGAGGTAGTGGTAGAGGAGGGCCGGGATATCGTCGCGCCGGTCTCTCAGTGGCGGAAGCTCGATCTCGATCGTATTCAGCCGGAACAGGAGATCCTGCCGGAAGCGCTTTTCGTCAGCGAGATTGTCGATCGAGACATTCGTTGCTGCAACTACGCGAACGTCGATCGAAATTGGCTTGTTCGAGCCGACAGGGACGACTTCGCGCTGCTCCAATGCCGTCAGCAGCTTGGGCTGGAGGTGCAGTGGAAGGTTGCCGATCTCGTCGAGGAAGAGGGTGCTATGGTCAGCCGCCTTCAGGCGCCCGATCCGGTCGCTCGCAGCGCCGGTAAAGGCACCCTTCGAGTGGCCGAACAGCTCGGATTCAAAGAGCGTCTCGCTCGTCGCGCCCAAGTCGACCGAGATCATCGGATGGCTGCTGCGGCGTGACAAACGATGGATTTCGCGCGCGACGATCTCCTTGCCTGTTCCGTTCTCGCCGAGAATCAGCACGTTCGCATCGGTTGGTGCTGCGCGGTCAATCAATGTGCGCACTCGCTGCATGGCGGGCGAATTGCCAAGAAGTGGGGTTTCCGCAGTGGGCGTCAGCTCAGAAGCCCGACCTCGCTCGGTCCGCGCATCGATCCGGCTTCGCCGAAGGGCGGCCGCACTCCTTACAGTCGCGGCCAACCGTTCGTTGCTCCAGGGCTTTGCAACGAAATCGCTCGCGCCCGCCTTGATCGCCTCGACCGCAACCGAGACTGCTCCGTGCGCCGTAATGATCACGACTGCGGCGTCGGGATCCACCTCCA
>DASRBJ010000272.1:0-5941 GCA_035653695.1 Sphingomicrobium sp. | reverse complement strand
TAACGGCATTTCCCTTGGACTTCTGAATGCCACCACGGAGGTCGGCCGATGGATGCTGGTGGCGCTTACATCCGCCATTGCCATCGGCGTTGCTATCTGGATGGGGCGCGAGAAGTACCGTCTCGACCAGGTGGCGCTTGGCATGGTTCTTGGGGGCGCATTGGGCAATATCCTTGATCGCGCGCGTCACGGTTATGTTGTAGACTTCGCCGATCTCCATTTTGGTGAATGGCGGCCGTTCCTGATATTCAACATCGGCGATGCCGCAATCAGCATTGCCGTCGTCATCCTGTTGCTGCGCGCGTTCCTGAGCCGTAAGGATGAATCAAAGGGCAGCGACCCTGAGGAGACCATCGAACATGCCTAAACCCTTTTTTGCGTTTGTGCTGGTCGCCGCCGCTTCATTGAGCGGCTGCTTCCACCGAGCGCACGTATCGACACCTGACGAGTTCGCTGTTGCTCGCAACGCGCCACTCATCATTCCTCCCGATTTCAATCTCGCTCCCCCGGTTGCAGGAACAGCTGGGCTGTCGCCGACGGAAGCGCAGCAACAGGCGATTGATGCGCTGTTCGGCGGCCCTGCCCCGCGCAGTCCCGGCGAAACGAGCCTTCTTGATGCTGCAGGCCGAAACGACGCGCAGGACGGCATCCGCAGCCAAGTCTGGGATCCCGACACTCGCATCGTCGACAAGGGCCAGGAAACCGTGCACATTCTTGCCGCAGCAAATACCAGCACGAATATCGCGTCGGCCCATCCGGGCCAGTAAGCGCGAGCAAGGGAGCGAAACCGACAAGAATGGCTGAAACCAATCTCCCAGCCCGCCTCGTCGAGATCGAATCGATGCTCGACCGTTCGCGGCGTCGCTTCGAGGAAGGCACGAAGCTCGTCGAAGAGGCACATAAAATCCTTGCTGAAGTGCAGCAGGCGATCATCGGATCACCGCGCAGTGTGTCGCCCGAAGATAGCGAGGAAGCCGCTTCACGCTTGCTTGCCTCGCTCAAGGCGACCGGCAGCGACATGCCGGACAGCCTTTGCGGCGGCAGGTTGTCCGTGGATCAGGTCCAGCGGTTGATCCGGATCGATGGCCACCCCATCGGAATCACCGAGATGGAGTATCGCGTGCTTGAGTTGCTCGCCTTCGCCCGCAACAACGTCGTTACTCGTCAGATGCTCCTCAAGCATCTCTATCGTCGTGCCGATGATCAGCCGCAGCCAAAGATCATCGACGTGTTCATTTCAAAGCTTCGCAAGAAGCTTCGCAATGCAAGCGGCGGGGCAGAGTTCATCGAGACGATCCCGCAACGCGGCTGGATCTTGCGCGACGTGGACGAAAAGAGCGGCGCCTAGGCTCGAAGAAATTAGCTGAAGGCCGTTCACTTTTTCTTAGCTCCGTCGGGCTAGCCAGGATGGATGCTTCACTTAGTGCCGCAGTCCGAACCGGTTTCCTCTCCTGTCTACGCCGAAGCCGTCGCGCGCCTCGCGAGCGTTCGTCACGCGCTACGACTGGTCGATGGCGGGTTCGGCGCTGGTCCGGAAGACAGCCTCGATCAGGACATAGCAGCAGCATGGCCCAACAGCAGCGAGGCGAAGCAGCAGTGGTTCGACCGGCGCTCGACCGTGCTGGTCGGTGCTGCCGAAGCCGGAATCGAAGCGCTTCTTGAGGAGCGCCACGGTGGCCGCGTACCGCATAACGATGCCTGCCGGTCGCTCGTTGATGAGATTCGTCGCGAGCTGCGCGACGTCGCCAACATCATCCTCGCCTAGCTGGACCAAGCACTTTGGGAGTTGCCGGATCGGCACCCCACTCGCTCCAGCTGCCGTCGTACAGCAGGGCATCGTCGTTGCCGAGCAAATGTGCGGCAAAGATGATGCTGTTTGCCGTTACTCCTGAACCGCAGCTCGCAACAAAGGGCTTCCGAGGGTCAATTCCCGCCTTGGCGAACAGCTCCCGGAGCTCGTCCGGCGACTTCATGCAGCCATCATTGTCGTAAAGGCAGGAATAGGGAAGATTGCGCGCCTCCGGCGCGTGTCCGCTGGCAACTCCTTCCCGCGGGTCCGGCTCCACGCCTTCAAAGCGCGCTCTTCCTCGTGCGTCGAGCCATGGAATGTCGATACCGGCCAGGAGCCGGTCCTTGGTTACCACCCCATCGCGTTCGTTCGCGGTAAAGCGCGCTGCTCTTGGCGAAGGCTCGCCAGTTTTGGTGGGCCGATCCTCGGCAATCCACTTTTCGAACCCGCCGTCCAGTATCGCTACACTCGAAGCACCGAAATGGCGGAGCATGAACCAGGCTCGCGCAGAGGTCCGCAACGGTGAATTGTCATAGACGACGATGCGGTCGTTAAGGCCCACACCTAGTTCACTCATTGCAACGCCAAACTTGGCTGCGGAGGGAAGCATGTGCGGCAGCGGGCTGTCGGAATCAGAAACTGCGTCAATGTCGAAGAAGCGTGCGCCCGCAATGTGCGCGGCCAGGAACTCGCCGCGCGGATCCCGGCCTGAGCTCGGCATGAACCAGGTCGCATCGATGACGACAAGATCCGGTTCGCCAAGCCGGTCAGCTAGCCACTCAGTCGAAACGAGCGATTCCATCGCGCGAGGATAGGCTTCCGGCTTAGTGCCTGCTAGTTCGCTTGCAATGCAGACAAGGGAGCTTGGCAAGAAGAGTGCGCTTCCCGCATCGCCGGGCGAAGCGGTCCTGGACTATGTTCCCAACCCGCGGCTTGGGACGCTCTACCTTGTGCGCTTCACGGCTCCCGAATTCACGTCATTGTGCCCGGTCACGGGCCAGCCCGATTTCGCGCACCTTGTGATCGACTATGCACCGCGCGAGACGATCGTCGAAAGCAAGAGCCTGAAGCTATTTCTTGCGTCGTTTCGTAACCATTGCGGTTTCCACGAGGACGTCACGGTTGGCATCGGGCAGCGACTGACCGAGGAGATGGGACCTCGGTGGCTGCGGATTGGCGGCTACTGGTACCCTCGCGGCGGCATGCCGATCGACGTTTTCTGGCAATCCGGGCCGCCGCCCGAAGGCCTGTGGCTTCCCGACCAAGCAGTGCAGCCGTATCGCGGAAGGGGATGAGGTCACGGGTGCCACCGACAGTCGCGATCCTCGGAGCCGGATCGGTCGGATGCTTCCTTGGCGGCGCTTGGGCAATCGCGGGTGTACCAGTTACGTTTATTGGGCGCTCGAAGCTCGCGAGCGAAATCCAAAGTCACGGACTAACGGTCAGTGACTTCAGTGGCCGCGAGGCGCGCGTGGGGCGAGATCAAGTCGATTATCGCTGCAGCCCGGACGCGCTAGCCGCGGCGCAACTGATCGCCGTCACCGTCAAGAGCGCCGACACCTCTCTAGCCGCTGCGCAAATTGCCGAGCATGCCCGAGCCGGAACCACGATCATCAGCTTTCAGAATGGAGTCAGCAACATCGACGTCCTCGAGCAGTGCCTCGGCGGTCGAATGAAGCTTGCTCGGGGAATGGTCGCCTACAATGTTGCTTACCTCGGCGCTGGGCGCTTCCACAAAGGCGTAGCGGGAGAACTTTACGCCGATTGCAGTCCAGAAACGCAGGCGCTCGCCCAAGCCGTCGCCAATGGGCTTGCCCCACTAAGACTCAGTGACAACATGCTCGGCCTCGCCTGGGGCAAATTGCTCATTAACCTCAACAACGCGGTGAACGCCCTCTCAGGCAAAACCCTGCGCGAAGAACTTAGCTGTCGCGGCTACCGGCGCGTCTTCGCCGCATCGATCCGCGAAGGCTTGGGACTACTCGATCGTGCGCAAATCAAGGCCCTAAGTCCAGGACCAATCTCTATCAAACGGCTGCCGCTGATCATCGATCTGCCAGACTGGCTGTTTAACAATATCTTCCTAAAGCGCTGGAAAATTGATGAAAAGGCGCGCTCGTCAATGGCCGACGACCTTGGCCATGGGCGCAGGACCGAGGTTGATTACCTGAACGGCGAGTTCGTTCGATTGGCCGAGAAGTTGCACAGCAATGCTCCGGTCAACCGCGCTATTGCCGAGCTTGTTCACGCCGCCGAACGGGGTGCGCCTCCACTCTCACCGGCCGAGCTCCGAGCAGCCTTGCTCGGCGGTCAACGGTAGGAAGGCTCGGGAGTACCCGCCTCGTCATCGACGGAAGGCGCGTCGGTCGCGCGCGATCGCGTCCACAGATAGAGACCGGCCAGAGCGATCGCAAAAACAATGATGCTTACAACCATCACCGCGGAATAAGGTTTGACGAGAGCAAGCACGTTCGCGCTGTCTTTCGATCCCGCCTTCTCGGCAGCGGCGACTGCGGCAGCATAGACGACGCCCATGAGGCTTTCGCCGACGATCAGACCGGTCGCCATCAGCACGCCCAGACGCTCGGCAAAGGCAGGGCTTCGCGAGCTGAGCGCCCAACGATTGTAGAACCAGCCGAGGACTGCACCGACCGGGATCAGCAAGGTCGCCTCCATCGGCAGATAGATCCCCATGCCAATGGCAAGCGGGGGAAGGTACATGCGCCCGTTCGTGCCGCGCTTCAGGAGTTCATCAATGGCAACGGCCACAACGCCTATAATCGCACCTTCACCAATGAGACCCCAGTCGAGGCTGCCTCCCAGCACGCCTTGGGCGATGGTTGAAATGATCGCTGCCTGCGGAGCACTGAGCGCATTATTCCCCGCTCCAGGAGCGCCCTGGAACCCAAATGCGGTGTTTAGCAGATCGAGTATCGGCGGAATGACGAGAGACCCGAAGACAACACCAAGAACAAGCGCGACTTGTTGCCTCCACGGCGTCGCCTGGACCAACTCGCCGGTCTTGAGATCCTGAAGATTGTTGTTCGAGATTGTTGCGACGCCGAAGATGATCGCGGTTACAAAAAGCGCGTAGGCAACGAGCGACTTCGTAAGATCTCCCGTAACTCCTGGGAATAGCGCGACAAGAATCAACGAAATCCCGAGGACCGACAAAATGCCGACTCCAGAAATCGGACTGTTCGACGCGCCGATGAGACCGGCCATGTAGCCGCAGACGGCCGCGATTATGATCCCGGCGACGAGCGTGTAGACGATGCTGATCACAATCGTGGCGCCAGGGTTCGCCGCGATCGGCGCCGTGTTCCCGAACGCGTGCAGGAGGAAGCCAATTGGAATCATCGAAAGGAGAATGACAGCGGCAACCATGCCGATCGGGATGTCCTGTTCGGTAATCGGAAGCGCGTCACCGCGGCCGGCCTTGCGTTCGCGGTTCGCCGCGAGCGCAGCACTGATGCCGCTGATGATTGGACCGATTATGCGAAGCAGGGTCCAGATTGCCGCAATGCCGATCGTCCCGGCGCCAACCATGCGAGCCTTCGTTTTGAACGCCATTGCGACCAGCTTGTCGAGATCGCCACCCGCTTGAGCAATCAGGCCGGGGTCGTGCGTCCAATGGGGAACGATGAATACCCAGCTGATGACAAGCCCAATGACCATGGCAAGCCCGACGGCGACGCCGACGAGGTGCCCGACTCCAATCAGCGCCATGGAAAGACTTGCCGAAAGTGCGCTTCCGCCGGAGCCTACGCGAAATGTCTTTGCCGCGGCATCCGTGACGATGCGGGTCTTAGCCAGGATAAAATAGAGTGCCGAGACAATCGTCGAGCCACTGATGAGCACGAGACCGCGCCGGTTCTCCTCGGCTCCACCGACGCCCGCCCCGACCTTCAATACCTCGGCAGCAGCGACACCTTCGGGGTAGGGAAGGTCAGTTCCGGTTACCAAGGCGCGCCGGAGCGGAACGGAATACATGACTCCAAGGATCCCACCGATGCCGATTACGGCGACCGACAGCCAATAAGGAAAGCCGGTCCACCAGCCGACCATGACCAGCCCTGGCAGCACGAAGATGATCGCCGACAAGGTTCCCGCCGCCGAAGCGATCGTTTGAACGATGTTGTTTTCCTGGAT
>DASRBJ010000271.1:0-3249 GCA_035653695.1 Sphingomicrobium sp. | reverse complement strand
TCGAGTGGAAGGCCAAGTGGCACTGGATCTACATGGCGTTGCGCGACCGCTGGAAATGGTTCGACATAGGCTCGCTTGTTGTTGCGGCACTGGCGTTCGTGTACGCGATCTTTAGCCGGAAGCTGACCTTTTCGCGCAACCTTGCTTTTTCAGCGATCGTGCTCGCGCTGAGCTTCGTCCTTATCCCACGGATCGTGTTTGGATCGGCCTACGCCGACATGCGGCTGGTGCCCTATCTAATGGCGGTGGCCTTACTCGCCATTCGCTTCCGAGGCGCGCCCGACCGCTCGACGGCGAAGGTGCTTGCAATCCTTGGTCTTCTTTTCTTTGCAACGCGAACCGTCGCTAATACCGTAAGCCTCGGCATTGCCGCCAACGATCAATCGGCAAAGCTCAAGGCAATCGACCAGATGCCGGAAGGCGCGCGCGTGATCAGCCTCGTCGGCATGACCTGCAACGAATATTGGCCGATGCTTCGAAACGGTCACCTTGGAGCGATGGTAATCGTTCGGCGCGATGGCTTCGCCAATGACCAGTGGGTGATCGAAGGCGTCAATCTGCTCGATCTCAAATATACAAAGGCCGGCTATTTCGCGGCGGATCCCTCACAGCTGGTAAGGCCCAACCATTGCCTCGACCCGCTCCACCGGATGATTGACACGTCGCTTTCGACCTTGCCGAGGAACGATTTCGACTATGTGTGGCTGATCGATCCACCGGCTTTCAGTCCCGAGACAGTTGCCGATATGAAGCTCGTGTGGCGTGGACCACGAAGCTACCTGTACAAAACTCAGCCATGACCGCTCTTTCCATCGTCGTTCCCTGCTTCAACGAAGAAGCATGCCTTGAGGAACTGCATGAGCGCATTGGCTTGGCCGCGAGCCAAATCGCGGGCACGGATTACGAGTTGGTTCTCGTGAACGATGGCTCGAGCGATGGCAGCTGGAAAACCATGCTTCGGCTCGCTGGCGAAGACGCGCACGTGGTCGCTGTGAACCTCTCGCGAAACCACGGCCACCAGCTTGCGCTTACGGCAGGCCTCGACCTCTGCCGCGGCGACCTCATCTTGATCATCGACGCCGACCTGCAGGACCCGCCGGAGCTCATTGCCGCGATGTACGGCGTGATGCGCGAAAAGCAGGCGGATGTGGTGTACGGCGTACGAAAGAGCCGTGCTGGCGAGACGGCGTTCAAACGGGCGACGGCGCACGGTTTTTACCGCTTGCTGTCGCGCGCAACCGAGGTCGACATTCCGCTCGATGCCGGTGACTTCCGCCTGATGACGCGGCGTGCGCTGGATGCGCTTCTCGCGATGCCCGAGCAGGCACGGTTCATCCGCGGCATGGTGGCATGGATCGGCTTCAAGCAAGTGCCCTTTGCTTACGACCGCGCGGAGCGCTTCGCGGGCGCGACAAAATATCCACTCAAGAAAATGATGCGGTTCGCGTTCGATGCGCTAACCGGCTTCTCATCGGCTCCATTGAAGCTTGCGAGCCACGCGGGCCTTCTCCTGTCCGCCGGTTCGGTTCTGCTGATCCTCTACATCGCCTATTCCTGGATCACCGGCAAGAACATCCAAGGCTGGACGTCCTTGATGCTCGTCGTGGTTGTTCTTGGCGCCGTCCAAATGTTCGTCTTGGCACTGATGGGCGAATATATCGGTCGTCTTTACAACGAAGCCAAGCGGCGCCCGCTCTACATTGTCGAGGAAGTCGCCGGGCACTTCGAACCGGCGAGCGCCCGGCTCGGTTACATCGCCGATGCGACGGCGAACAAGGAAAGGCCGGGAGGCATCGGGAAACGGCCGACGAGGTGACGCTCCGCGGCGAACACCTTTTCCAGAACGGAATTGAGCGGTGCAGGAGGAAGCCTCACGTCGCCGTCATCCTTGCCCCTGAGCTTTGCTCCAGTGCGCTCGAGAACAGCGAGCGGAAAGAGCAAGCTGTTGAAATAGCCAAGCCGCTGTAGCTTCAAAGGCGACTGCTCGACGAGCGCCCTGAGCCGACTCTTCGAGTAGCGCCGCTTGTGATGATTCACTTCGTCATGCGCCGTCCACATCCACTGGTGGGCAGGAACCGTCATAATGAACCGTCCGCCGGGTCTTAGCTTGCGCGCGATCGATTCAAGCGCCGCGACGTCGTCGTCGATATGTTCGATGACGTCGAACGCGCCGATCAGATCATAATGGCGATCCGGGACACCCTCGAGCTGCGGAAGTGGCGCGCTCATGACCTTGCGGCCAAGGCGTTTTTCGGAAAGCGCGCGCGCCTCGTCGTCGAGCTCAAGCCCTTCGACATGCCCGAATCCCGACAGCATCAAGAGATTGTGACCGGTACCGCAGCCGATCTCGAGGATTCGGGCATTCTCGGGGAGATGGCCCTCCCGCGCAATCAGGTCCGCAATGATCTGTCGCCGCGCGCGATACCACCAGTGTCGCTCATCGAGCTCCGCCATTTGCCGATAGACGACCCGTTCCATCAGCGAAAAACCAGCCGTCGATTAAGCACGAAGGTCGCAAGCGGTGTCACGAAGATTGCCGGTATCAACGGCCACCACGTGCGTCCATGGACGAGCGGGCCAGTCAGAACCCAAGTGAAAATCTCGTTGAGCACGAAACCGGAAAGCTGAACGAGGAGAAATCGGACCTTGAGACGGTTGTCTTCCTGGCGGCCGTGGCCGCGGAAACTCCAGCGGCTGTGGAGTACGAAACCGATGCTGACGGACACGAGGAACGCAATGCCCACCGCCGCAACGGGCGGCATGACATAGGTCGCAAGAACCCAGTAAATGCCGGAATAGACAGCGGCGAGGCCAAAGCCGACGATTGCAAATCGCAGCAATTGTCCAAACGTCTCGGTCGGTAAGTTTAATCTCGTCGCCATGTTCCGGCTGTTTGCCGTTGAAGGTCGAGCGGCTAGAGCCGGAAAAATGATCCAAAGCAAGGCGGACGAGTGGGAGCAGCGTGCGGTCGAGTTTCTCGAGCGCCGGTGGATCTTGGTCACGTTGCTCTGCTGGCTCGGTTTCTGCGGCTGGATGATATTCGAGCATTGGGACCAAATACGCTGGTTCGGTCTCGGCGATACTGACGATAACATGCGCATCATGCAGGTGCGTGCGTGGCTGCATGGTCAAGGGTGGTACGATCTTCGCGACTACCGAATGGACCCGCCCTTCGGCGCCAACATTCACTGGTCGCGACTGGTCGATCTGCCGATTGCAGGCCTCATTCTCGGCTTACGCCCATTCCTC
>DASRBJ010000270.1:0-8330 GCA_035653695.1 Sphingomicrobium sp. | reverse complement strand
CTGCCAAATTTTCACAAATGGCGCGATTGGAGGCGCTTGGCGCGCGAAGTGCCGATTGCGGTGATTCGCCGCCCCGGTTATGATTCAGTTGCCCACGCGGCGTGCGCGATGGGCTGGCTTCGAGGGTTCGTCCATCCTTCGCGCCAGGCACGGCATTGGACGGAGTGGAGTGCACCGGCGATCATTTTCCTTCGCCTGCCGCCCGACCCGACCTCCGCGACCGCCATCCGCGCGCAAGATCCCCACTGGTATCGCCGATCCTCAACGCGCGTTGCCGCGCGCTGCTCGATGACTGCCAAGCCTCGCCAGGAGATCACTTGACCGAACATGCCGCTGAAGGCGCCGGCAGCGCTCCCGCCGATGTCGAACAACTCCACAAGCTCGTTCTCCAGTCGCTCGATGACGACCAGGCGCAGGAGGTTGTCTCCATCCCGCTCGCGGGGAAGTCGAACATCGCCGACCACATGGTCATTGCGTCGGGCCGCTCGACCCGGCAGGTTGCGTCGATGGCCGTTAAGCTTGCGGACAAGATAAAAGAGCGATTTGGAAGAAATGTCCGGATCGAAGGACTCCCGGCAGCGGACTGGGTGCTGATCGATGCGGATGACGTGATCGTCCATATTTTTCGTCCGGAAGTAAGAAACTTTTACAATTTGGAACGAATGTGGGCATTTGGTGATGAGTCTGGCGTGAGCGCGGCGGCACGCGGGTAAGGGCGGGACCATGCGGTATATTGCGTTCTCTTTATCGTTTTTGGCGTTCGTTGCGCAGCCAGCGGCCGCGGCGTCGACGGCGAGCCTTAGCAGCCTTGAGCAGCAGCTAAGCTCTCTTGTCGCGAATAAATCCGCGGACGTCGGTGTCGCAGCGCTTGATCTCGACACTGGCGAGACTGTTAGCATCAAGGGCAACACGCCGTTTCCAATGGCGAGCACCGTCAAGGTTGCCATTGCCGCTCTTTACCTCGCAGACGTTGACCATGGTCAGCGGTCGCTCGACGACACGATCAACGGGCAGAGTGTGCGCGTCCTGATGCGGCGCATGCTGGTTTTCAGCGACAATCATGCCGCCGACATATTGTTCAAGGACGTCGGTGGCCCGCATGCGGTCCATAAGTGGCTGCAGGACAATGGCGTCCAAGGGGTTCATGTCGATCGTACGATTGCTGAGCTTCTGCAAAGCAAGCGTGACCTGTGGGACCGCCGGGACTCGGCTACTCCGGTTGCGATGGTTGACCTTCTTCGACGGCTCTACAAGGGTGACCTGATCAGACCTGAAAGCCGCAACTACCTGCTCAACCTCATGGCGCAATGCGAGACCGGCAAGAACAGGATGAAATGGCTGTTGCCTTCCGGGACTCCCGTCGAACACAAGACGGGTACGCTGACTGGCCTTGCGGACGATGTGGGTTTCATTACCCTGCCTGATGGTCGGCGAGTTGCGGTGGCGATCTTTACCCGTGGCGGCGCGGATCGGCCGCGCACAATCGCCGAAACCGCTCGTGCAATTTATGACGGTTTCAAGTCCGTCTTCGCCTGGCCATTCGGAAGTCCCGCGACAACCGCGCAACATTAGGTGCTTTTGCACATCGTTGCGCGCGGAAAGATCGCCCGTTCTCCGGAAGGAGATCTTGTCGATCGCTACTTCAAGCGGATCACCTGGCCGACGAAGCTCACGGAGCTGCCAGACGAAGGTGGCAAGCTTCCCGCACTCCCGGCAAACAGCATTCGTGTTGTGCTCGACGAACGCGGACGTGCTCTGCGGTCGGTCGAGTTCGCAGCACTACTCGGTGGTTGGCGCGACAGCGGCAAGAGGGAGACGTGCTTCATCATCGGCGCTGCAGACGGTCACGACGAAGCGATGCGTCAATCCGCCGACTTTTTGCTTTCCCTTGGCCCGGCGACCTGGCCTCACCTCCTCGCTCGAGCAATGCTTGCGGAGCAGCTTTACCGTGCAACGTCGATCCTTGCGAAGCACCCCTATCATCGTGAAGGATAGCGCCATGCGTGCGATGGGACTTGCCTTGGTCGTCTCGCCTTTCTTGACGGCGAGTGCACTTGCACAGAGCAGCGAACAGCCGCTGGAGGCAGCCCTTCACTCGGCGTTGGCTGAACAGGCGGCTGCAAATGCGCAGACCGCGAGGCTCGAGCAAATCGCTTCAAGAGCGCATAGTGACGCCGAGCGCCTTCGCGCCGAAGAGGCAGCGGCGCTCGAGGCTGTTGATGCGGCGGAGGCGAGAATTAGCGCGGCCGATGTGCAGCTCCGCTTGGCGTCGGCCTATGTTGCCGCGCACCGAGTGCAACTTGCGGCCGAGCAGCAGCCGATCTCCTCTCTATTGGCGGGACTTGGCACAATGGCTCGGCGACCGCCGCTTCTTGTCCTTGCCGACCGTGGCGGTGTCGATGAGCTCGTCAGGGTTCGTCTGCTTCTGGATTCGACGCTCCCAATCATCCGCAAGCGCACGAGGGATATCTCGGCCGAGATCGCCAAGGGCCGAAGACTTGAGCAGGCGGCAATCGAGGCGCGCTCGGAACTCGCCAGTAGCCGCGCCGAGCTGCTTGCCCGGAGGCAGCGCTTTGCTGTCCTCGAGCAAAGTGCCGTTCGGCAGGAACTTGCGTCTACTGGCGCGGCACTTGGCTCAAGCGATCTTGCAATTGCCGCTGGTGAGAGCGTCGAACGCTTGCGCGCACAGGAGACGGGTAGTCTGTCCGTCCGCCGCGTCGCCGAAGTGCTTGCTCGCGAGCAGGCCTCTCCAGCAAGCCCGTTCAAGCCAGAAGGGGGAGCGCCGCCCTTCACCTTGGACTATCAGCTGCCCGCCTCGGCACCGGTTACCGAAGGGCTAGGCGCAATCAACGACAGCGGAGTGATTGCACGTGGGATCACCCTAGCAACGGCGCGCGGAACCCCCGTCGCTGCGCCGGCCGATGGCACAATTCAATTTGCGGGTCCTTTTCGCGACTATGATGGCGTCTTGATAATCGACCATGGGAATGGCTGGCTGAGCCTCATCGTCAATGCCGCATCCACACTTCATCCAGGCGATCGCGTGCGGCGCGGCGACGAGGTCGGCCGAGCACTTGGACCGCTGCAGGTCGAATTGTCCCGTAATGAGCATCGAATCTCGGCTGCCCTCATCGCAGGTTCATCTCAGAATCTGTCAAATGGAACGAAAGGCGGCTAAATGCCTCGTCGAGGCTAGCTGCCCGTACAGGACGAGACCTTATGAAGTTCAATCCCAAATTCATCCCTTCTCTCGCGCTCGTGGGTGCACTCGCCTTGGTACCGGTCACTGCAAGCTCTTTTGCAGCAGTGGACACCACGAATTACCAGGAGCTCGAGAAGTTCATGAGCGTCTACGAGCGGGTGAAGGCAAATTATGTCGACCCCGTGGACGACCATACGCTCATCAAGGGCGCAATCGATGGGATGCTTGCAGCGCTCGATCCCCACAGTTCCTATGTCGAGGCGAATGACTTCGATCAGCTTAAGGCGACGACCGACGGCAATTATGGTGGCCTTGGTCTCACTGTTTCCATGGAAGACGGCGTCGTCAAAGTCATAGCGCCAACCGAGGATACCCCGGCATACCGCGCGGGAATTAAGTCGGGCGATTACATCACACACATCAATGGCGAGTTTCTGAATAATCTCACGCTTGATGAAGCCGTCGCCAAAATGAAGGGCGATCCGGGGACGAAGGTCAAGCTCACCGTGATTCGCCCCGGTCATGACAAGCCGCTCGAGTTCACTCTCGTCCGCGAGCGAATCCAGCTTCACCCGGTGAAGTGGGAGATCAAGGACGGGATCGGTTACATCAACATCAATACATTCACGGGCAATGTCGCTGAACAGACAAAGGCTGCTCTGGTCGCGATCGACAAGGCGACCGGCGGTCACCCGCTCGGCTACATCGTCGATCTTCGTTCCAATCCGGGAGGCCTTCTCGACCAGGCGGTGGACGTCGCCGACGACTTCCTCGACAGCGGCGAGATCGTTTCCCAGCGCGGGCGAACAAAGGACGATATCGAGCGCTATTACGCACGGCCAGGTGATCTTGCGCACGGCCTTCCGGTCATCGTCCTCACGGATGCGGGAACGGCCTCGGCATCCGAGATCGTCGCCGGTGCACTTCAGGATCACCGACGCGCGTTGATCATGGGCGAAAGATCGTTCGGAAAGGGATCGGTGCAGACCGTTGTACAGACAGGCCCGGAAAGCGCGCTGCGTCTTACCACCGCGCGTTATTACACGCCGTCCGGCCGATCCGTTCAGGCAGGCGGCATCGAGCCAGACGTCGTCGTCCCGCAGCTAAGTGACCCTGATTATAAGGATCGCGTGGTCGTGCGTGAAGCCGATCTTCGCCGGCACCTCCTTGCTCAGGCGAAGGTCGATGATAAGCTCCTGGAGGCCGACAACAGCCCCGACCCCCGGTTCACCGCCAAGGCGGATGACCTTGAAAAGAAGGGTATCAAGGACTTTCAGCTGTATTACGCGATGAACACCTTGAAACGGCTCGCTGCACCGGTGGCAATTGCATCCGCAGCGCCGACCAAGAAAACGCACTAGGCTGAGCAGTGAGCAACGCGATCGCGATTAAGGCAGGGCATTCACCGAAGCTTTCGCCGGCGGCACTTGCGAGATTGATTGCTCTCCTTCTCCCGGTCGCATTGCTCGGCGGGGCGATTGGCTCCCAGTATCTGGGGGGTCTTCACCCTTGTGAGATGTGTTATTGGCAGCGTTGGCCGCACGCGCTCGCAATCCTGCTCGCGCTCATCGCGTTCACGGCCCCGGCCCAGTCTCGCAACGCCCGTGTTCTGACGCTGCTTGCGGCGCTTGCAATTGCCGTTTCAGGCGCAATCGGTGTGTACCATGCCGGAGTCGAGGCAAAGATTTTCGAAGGCTTCACCCAGTGCACAGCAACGGTAAAGCCCGGCCTCAGCACCGCCGAGCTTCTGAAGCAGCTTACGCACGCTCCGCTCGTTCGGTGTGACGAAGTCCAGTTCCGCTTTCTTGGAATATCGCTCGCCGGGTGGAACGCGATTCTTTCGCTGGGGGGCGCGGCAGCAATCGTCGCGCTGGCATTGAGGAGCAAGACCGTTTGAGCAAATGGCGGCCAGGGGATCGCCGTCCCGATCGCTCGTCCATGCTTCGCGTGGATCAAGCCGGCGAATATGGCGCGACGCGCATTTACGCCGGCCAGCTTGCCGTCCTTCGCCGCAATTGCCCTGAAGCCAAGCTCGTCGCGCGCATGGCTGCGCAGGAACAGCGACATCTTGACCGCTTCAATCACCTAATGGCCGAACGGCGAGTGCGCCCGACGCTGCTTCAACCGCTTTGGAATGTTGCCGGCTTTGCACTTGGCGCGGCAACGGCAGTTCTTTCCGAAAAGGCGGCTCTTGCCTGCACCGATGCCGTCGAGACCGAAATCGACAAGCATTATTCAGAGCAATTGCATCAACTTGGCGATGACGATCCCGAGCTCAAGAGTGACATCGCGGAATTCAGAACCGACGAGCTCGAGCACCGTGATACGGCACGCGAAGCCGGTGCGGCACAAACATTCGGATACCCGTTGTTGACGGCGGCAATTCGTGCAGGCTGTAGAGTAGCCATCGAGTTGTCAAAGCGGATCTAAGAACCAAACCATCGCGAACGCCGCCGATCGTCCGCTCGAACGACGCACAGCAGGACCGGCGCGGCACCTTCTGAGGAAGGCGCGATGTACGACCAACCGTCAGAGGTCACGGGGCACAAAAAGGCAGCCGGTGAACGTAGATCGACCCTGCCGTACGCAGATCAGGCGATGGGGTGTACGACTTCGCCTTCGTGCCCAGCCGCAATTCCCGGCGCATCGCTATTGGTCTCAGCGGCGGCCAGCAGTTTGCCGAAGGCGACTTGAACGAGCACGAAGACGATTCCAGCGCCGAAAATCGCCAGTGCATGAAGCCCCCAGAAATGCGCCGGCGGCATTTGCGTCAGCCAACCTCCGATCCACCCGACGAGCGTGTTGGCACCGAAAAGGAAGAGGTAATAGATCCCGACCATCGTCGCGCCGATCGAGCGTGGTGCCGCGCGCGAGTAGAAGGCGAGGCTAACCGGGAAAACGTTGACGAAGCCGATCGCGTTTATCGAGTGGACGGCGACCGCCACCCACAAGCTCACCTTCGTTCCCGTCGTCGCCGCGTGCGCGGCAACGATTGCAAGAAGCACGAATGCCAGTGACGAGACGAAACACCCGAGCGCAATTTTCGTAAGTTCGGTCGGCTCCCGATGACGTTTGCCATACCATCGCCAGAACACGACGGTTGCGACGAGAAAGCCGACGCTGACCACGGCGTCCAGGCTCGCAAGAAAGGTTGTTGGCATCCGGCGCCCGAAGAGGGTGAAATCATAAGCACCATCGGCCCACAAGAGATAAGCGTTGTAGAGCTGCTGATTGCCAATCGATCCAATGGCAAGAACGGGAATGAGCAGAATCAGCAACACGAGCACGCGCACGTCTCGCGGCGACATTGGTGGTCTCGAATGCCGCCCGGACGTGCTTGGTTCGATTGTGCTTTCTCGAGGCAGGTACTTGCGGCCCGACCGATAAATCACAAGCCCAATGACCATGCCAATGCCGGCGGCACCGAACCCGTAATGCCAGCCAATATCCTCGCCCAGCCAACCGCAAATGAGCGGGGCGATGATCACACCGGCATTGATGCCGATATAGTAAACCTGGAAACCATCGGCCGCCCGATTGTCACCGGCAGGGTACAAGCTTCCGACCTGGCTTGCGAGGTTGCCCTTCAGGAGCCCGACGCCGACGACCAGCAACAATAGCGCTATCAGGAATGAAAAATCGAAGGCCATGAGGAAATGGCCAGCGGACATCAGCAGTGCACCAAGCGTCACCGCGCGCGTTTTGCCAAGCCAGCGATCGGCCGCGATTCCGCCGAGTATCGGCGTCAAGTAAACGAGACTGGTGTAGAGACCGAAGACATGGGAGGAGAGCGCTTCGTTTGATGGCGCCGAGCCGTAAATGTAGGTCAGTGCGCGCGTGAACGGGCCGAAGGCGGCGATTCTGCCAACGTGCGGCGCCAGAAGGAGCTGCTTCACCATATAGAGGACGAGCAGCACTTGCATGCCGTAATAGGAGAAGCGCTCGAACGCCTCCGTGAAGGAAATGAAGTAAAGGCCGACCGGATGGCCCATCAACTGCGGCTGGTCGTCGAGCCTTGCCGTTGCTGGCAACGCTTCCATTTCCTCCCAGGGCATCCGCTGGTCCTCGTCTATTGGACGACTGGGAGGATGACGGCACTCGCGGTGGCACCCCCATGGTAAACGCTCTGCGTGGCGGCGCGGTAATCGCCCGGCTTCGCGTTGAAGATGTTCCCAACGAACGTCTGGGGATTGCGGTCATAGAGTGGGAAAAGGCTCGACTGAACCTGCACCATGATGCGGTGGCCGGGGAGGAACACATGGTCGACGTTCGGTAGCTCAAAGCGGTATTCCTCGACCTTGCCGGGCGTCAGAGCTGCTGGACGAGCAAGGTCATGAACATAGCGGCCACGGAAAATGTCGATTCCAATCGGCAGTTCGTACCCCGCCATGCTCGGCTTAGCGCCCTGGGAACGATCCTCCGGGATATCGTTGGGATAAACGTCAATGAGTTTTACCACCCAGTCACTGTCGGTGCCGCTCGTGGCGGCGAACAGGTCCACCTGCGGCCGACCCATGATGTGAACGGGGCGATCGAGCGGTTTCGTCGTGTAGCTGATGACATCGGGACGGCCGTCAACGAAGCGCTGGTCGCGGACGAGCCAGCTATGCCACTGATTGCTGTCGCCCATGTCGATTGGGCGCGGCAGAAAAGGTACCGGATTGGCGGGATCCGACAGATACTGGTCGTGTCCAGGAGCGCCTGGGCGCTCGAACCCGGCTTCATGTTGTTCGCCGAGATAAAGCGGGATTGGCGTTCCCATGGGCCAGCGTGGACTTTCTTCCCAGCGGTTCACCCCTGTTTCGTAGGTGAGTACAGGAGGCGTGTGGGGGTCAGGCGCGCCTTTCAAATAATGGTCGAGGAACGGCTTCATCCACTTGGTACGCCATTCGTGGGCCGTATCGCCGGTGAAACTTAGATCGCCGAGCTCGTAGCCATAGTGGTTTGCGCCCGAGTGACGCCATGGCCCTATAACGAGGTGCAGCATTTCGGAACCTTCGTACCGGTCCTTGAGGGCGCGGTAGACAGCCGGCGCCCCGTAGCTATCCTCCTGGTCCCACTGCCCGACTTCAAGCATCGTTGGAACGGTGAGGGGACGTTCCGCGAACCACCGATCCACGGCCTGGAG
>DASRBJ010000269.1:0-3903 GCA_035653695.1 Sphingomicrobium sp. | reverse complement strand
CTGGCGGCGCGATTACAACGCCAATCACCCTCATAGCGCGCTGGGAAATCTCGCTCCCGAAGAGTTCGCCCGGCGGGCAGAGAACACACCTCCAGTATCCGCGATTTCTATAGGGCACGCGGAGTAAAAACGGGGCCATCTCCAAGTCCCGAAGGTAATCAATCTTGACAGAGCCTTGTCAATCTTGACAGGGCCTTGTCAATCTTGACGAAAAAAAGCAATGTCTATACGATTTTGTTATGCAGCCAGCTGCGTCAATTGTGACGCAACGCAGTATTGGAGTAAGCATGCACACGAACGCAGAGCAAATCGGCAAACTCGTTATCGAATCAGTCTCAAACCGCCTTAAGAAATACCTTGAAGATACAGGCATGACGCAGGCTCAGCTAGCGTCTCAGCTCCGGATGTCGCAGCCGCAAGTGAGCGACATCATCACCGCTAAATCTACGCAGATGACCGCTGCTACACTCTTCAGGATCGCCGAGTTTCTTGGTGAAACGACCGATCAGGTCGGACGTTACGGACGCGATCCCGACGACCGCTATTTCATCGAGCGCGGTGTAAAGGACCTCGACGAAGATATCACCGCAATTGGCGAGGAGCTCGACGATGTCGCCAAGAGGCTAAATGATCTCGACGCTAAGATGAATGAACTCATCGCTCGCGTCGAGCGTCTGGAGCGACTCGCTGTCCCCGAGCGTAAGCCAGCGCCCGCAGCTGGGCAGCGCGCCAGGTGGCGCTAAAATACGTCTCAGCCCGTTCGCGCTGACGTCCAAGTGTCTCCAATATAGACCTCCCAAAATAAGAATTTGACGCGGTCATAATGTGTTAGCGCCGGAGTAAAATTGACCCACCCCGCCGGTTGAAAATTGACCGACCTGGACTCTCGCGAACATCTGTTCGCGATGTTAACGAAGGAGCTTTAGGTGGAGATCGAGGTCCTGCATCGACAGGGCAAGGGAATCAGGGAGATCGCGCGCGAGGTCGGCGTCGCACGCAACACCGTCCGGGCTGTCCTGCGGGGCGAACACGACGGGAGCTGCGGTCCACGAAGTCCGCGGCCAACCAAACTCGAGCCGTACAAGGAGTACCTCGTCGATCGGCTCGGGCGTGCTGGCAAGGCGACGCTGCAAGCGACGGTCCTTCTGCACGAGATCCGGGCGCTGGGCTAGGCCGACGGGATCACGCAGTTCAAGGAGGACGTGCGCAGCCTCCGACCAGCGCTGGCGACAGAAGCGATCGTCCGGTTTGAGACGCCGCCAGGACACCAGCTCCAGATCGATTTCGTCGTCTTCCGCCGCGGTCGCTCGCCGCTGCGGGCGTTCACGGCCGAGCTGGGCTACTCTACGCCTACGCCGAGTTCACCGACAACGAGCGCACCGAGACGCTTGCCGGCTGCCTGGAGCGTGCGCCGGCGTTCTTCGGCGGCGTTCCCCGTGAGGTGCTCGCCGACAACGCCAAGACGATCGTCCTGGAGCGCCGCGGGATTCACCGCTTCAATCCGCATCTGCTCGACGTCGCCAAACACTACGGCGCGACGATCCGGCTCGCAGCGCCTTACCGGGCGCAGACCAAAGGCAAAGTCGAACGCTTCCACCGCTATCTGCGCGAATCGTTCTTGGTGCCGCTGCAAACGGCGCAAGAAGCGCTCGTCGACGTCGCGACGGCGAACCGCGAAGTACGGATCTGGCTCGACGAGATCGCCAACCCTCGCATCCACGCAACCCTGCGAGAACGTCCGATCGACCGCTTCGCTTTCGAACGCGCGGACTTGCAGCCCTTGCCCTTTCCCTACGGCGGACGGTGCGAGCGGTTGAGTCTGGGGACGATGGCGACCCAGCTGCCGCAGGTCGCCGACGAGGCCGCCCGCAAGCAGCTGAGCTTCTTGAAGTTCTTCGAAGCGCTGCTGCAGGCCGAATATCAGCAGCGCCAAGAGCGCACCAGGGCTCTGCTCACACGGACGGCCGGTTTCTCGAGCATCAAGACGCTGGAGCAATACGACTTTGAGTTCGCCACCGGTGCGCCCAAGCAGCTCATCAACGAGCTCGCGGGCCTCGCCTTCGTCGAACGAGCTCAGAACGTCTGCTGCTCGGCCCTCCCGGAGTCGGCAAGACTCACCTGGCGATCGGCCTGGGCTACAAGGCCACGCAGTTCGAATCAAGACGCGCTTCGTTTCGGCGGCGGATCTCTTGATCGGCTTGACGACGGCTCACCGACAAGGACGGCTCAAGCAATACCTGCATCGTGGGATCCAATCGCCGAGGTTGCTCATCATTGACGAAGTCGGCTACCTCCCGTTCTCGCGCGAAGAAGCCAGCCACTTCTTTGAGGTCATCGCCCATCGTGACGAACGGGGCTCGATCGTCATCACGAGCAACCTCCCTTTCGCACAGCGGGACACGACCTTCGCCGGCGACGCGACGATGACGGCGGCGATGCTCGACCGGCTTCTGCACCACGCGCACGTCGTCATGATCAGCGGAGACAGCTATCGACTCCCTGAGCGCCGCAAGGCGGGGATCGGCCTGCCTGCGGCCAAATCCAGGGCCAAGGTTGGTCAGAATTCAACCGGCGACTAGGCGCGAAAGCGGGTCAGCTTTCAACCCGGCGTTTACAGCCAGCAAAGTACCGCTCCGATTCGAAACGGCTGAGGGTTTAGGGGGGATTCATCCTCGAGCGGCTCTTAAGCAACCCGCCAGAGCTTAACTTTTTGCGAAGCTGCAATAGCAACTGTTTTGCGAAGCTTGAAGCGATATTTGTTAGCTTCAGCTCGCCTTTGTAGGATGTGAGATGACCCCGCGGTTTCTGGACATTTCCGGCAGTTATTTGGGCTTGCTATTGCCGCCAGGTTGACGGCGGGAGGTAGCCGAGCCGTGAATGCGGCCGGCGCTCGTGGTAGTGGTCGATCCAGGCTTCAATGGTTGTCTTTGCTTCCTGGAAGGTCTGGAAACGACGTGCCAGACGCACTCGAGCTCGAAGGTCCCCATGAACGATTCGATGACGCCGTTCTGCTCGGGCGCATGCGGCAGGATGAACTCTTGGCGCAACCAATACTCGCGAGCAAGATTTCGGTAGAGCTCGGAGGCGTAGACCAGCGCGTTGTCGGTGCGCAAGATGACGTCGGCGTCGCCCTGTGGCAGCGTCCCGAATCGACGCAAGAGCGCGTCCTCCAGCGCCCAAGTGGCTTCCTTGGCATCGTTGCGCCGGCTGATGTTGCGACCGATGCCTTCGTGATCGGTGCAGTCCAGCACTGCGTTGACGTAGACCAGGCCGTCCCGCTCGGTCCACACGTAGGTCGCCTTTGCCGTCCAGCGCCGTTGGAGCCTCCCGTGACGCCCAGACCATCCGATACCCCAGGTACGGCTCGTTCTCGATCAGCAACGTGATCCGCTGCGCCAGTACCTCGTCGACGATCGGCGTGCGCTCGCGCGGTTTGTCGTAAAACGTGCTACGTGCCACGCCTAAGACTCGGCAGACGACGGCTTTCGGTCGAGCTGCGCGAGCAGCGATCCGCTCTGCTGATGCTCGCGCTCATCTAAAGGGACGATCCGCAGGGCCTCCTTGCGGATCTCGTTTTCCATGACGAGCTCTCCGATCTTGGCTTGCCGGCGCGATGGTACTCCTCGGCCCACTCCCGGAACTCGCCCTGGGGAAAGCCATATTTGCAACAGGCTTCAGGGACGGAGATCTTCCCTTGAGCACGTCGAGGCCGAGGGCTTGTTGGTCGGCATTGGTTACCTTCCTAGCGAGAAATTCGCTTATCAGGTGTCCAGCTCCTGAGGGGGTCATTTCAACCCTCCGCAAAATCCAAGGCGAAGGTGGCTCAAAATTGAAGCGGCGATCGAGGCTGAAACCGGGTCAGTTTTTAACCAGCGTTAACACTCTTTGATCGCAGCTTGAACG
>DASRBJ010000268.1:0-2040 GCA_035653695.1 Sphingomicrobium sp. | reverse complement strand
CCTGCGCTGGAGCGATCACCGATCCCAACCTCATTGCGGTTTGCCGTGCGCAAGGTGCCCCGGCTGCGTCGATCGGCAAGATTCCGCTGCCGACGTCGGGCCAGGCCCAGCAGTCCTCGGGCGGCAATCCATACCTGTTGCCCGAAACCGCGAAGACGTGGACGGTTGGCGCAGTCATTCGGCCGCGCTTCTTCAATAACCTCAGCGCGACGGTCGACTATTATAATATCAAGATCACGAATGCGATCTCGGCGCCAACAGCGCTCGACGTGATCAACGCCTGCTTCGCCAACATCACGGCGAGCTCGGCGACCAATCCGGCCTGCACCGGCATCCGCCGCAATCCGTCGACCGGTGCCCTTTCGGGAAGCCCGGCCGATACGCCAGGCTTGCCGCGGCAGCTATCGAATCTCGGCAAGCTTGCAACCGATGGTGTCGACTTCACCCTTGATTATCGTCATGGGCTCGGCACGTGGGTTGGAAGCCAGGCCAAGCTCGCGATTGCGCTCGGCGGCAACTGGACGCACAAGAATACGTTCCAGGCGACGCCTTCGTCGGTCAACCGCGACTGCAACGGCTATTACAGCGTGAACTGCAACCCGCAGCCGCGCTGGAGCTTCAACGAGCGTACGACCTTGTCACTTGGCCGATTGGATCTCTCGGTACTGTGGCGTTACCTTGGATCGGAGCAGTTCGAGCCTCTCCAAATGGCCTCGGACATTGCGTCGGCAACGTCGAGAAACGCTGCTGCGCAGGCGGCTGGTAAGGCTCTGCCGTGCCCGGACTTCCAGGGCACCGATCCCAAGGGTTGCCTCGTCGACCCGGCGTTCCGCCACATCAAGGCGTACAATTACTTCGACTTTGCAACGCGGTTTAACGTGAACGAGCATTTCGAGCTGACGTTCACGATCACGAACCTCTTCGACAGGCAGCCGCCGGTTGTCGGAAATACGATCGGAACCACCGCCTACGACAGCGGCAACACCTACCCATCGACCTACGATCCTCTCGGTCGTCGCTTCACGGCTGGGGCAAGGATCAAGTTCTAAGGGACGCGAACCCGGTTCAAAGGGGAGGGGGCGGACTTTCGGGTCCGCCCCTTTTTTTGCTAGGGAGTCCAGCGTCGCTCGCGGATCCACCGCGTGGCGAGGTACTTGGTGCCATGCGTCACCGCGAGCCCGGCATGTTCCGCGAGCGGATCGCCGTCGCCATTCGCGAGCGCGTTGTTGAAGACGAGAGCGTCGCCGGTCTGCCCACGCACTTCGAGGTCCGTCCTTACAAATGCGGTTTGGCCGCCATCATAGTCGTCATTGAGATAGATGAGCGCGGTGATGATCCGCTGATTGGCTGCGCCGTCGACCCAATCGAAGTGCGGATGATATTGCTGGCCGGGCGAATAGCGCAGCACCTGGAGTGGTTCGCCATCTTCATAACTCGTTTTGGTCGCACAGCCGATGCGCCTATTGATGGCATGGATCGCGGGATCTTCGATCAGCCAGTGGAATGCGGCGCCGTCGGACGTACGGATTGTATCGCGCACGAGGCGACGCGCCGAATCATAGACCATCGACGGTTCGAAGTTTGGCTGCGCCGCGGTGATGAGATATTCGCATTCACCGCGCGTTAGCAGCTCTTCGACGAGCTCAGCCTTCGGCTCAAGCGACAAGCTGCGTTTTACAAAGGAGCCTTTGGGGTCGCCGACCGCGTCGAGATCCATTGCTGCAATCAGATCGGCCGCGGCCTTTCGCGCGGGGATGACGCGTGCTTCCGCCTCGAGGCGAGCGATCGCCGTCGACCAATCGCGCTTGCCTGCAATTCCGCTGGCGAGAAGATTCGTCGCAAGGAGGTTTGCCTCAGTATGGCCGAGCCCCGCCGCATATTCGAAGAGAAGCCGGCCGTGCGCCGGATTCTGCGGCACCATGGTGCCGCTCCAGAATAGATCCGCGAGTTCGAACAAGGCCTCGGCATTGCCGGTCGAAGCAATTTGCCGCAGCAGCGTTACGCCCTCTGCCTCGCCGGCGCTTATGAGCTCAAGGGCAT
>DASRBJ010000267.1:0-4298 GCA_035653695.1 Sphingomicrobium sp. | reverse complement strand
GCCGAGCTCGATGTGCCGATCCTGACTGGCGGGCGCTGCAAGTATCTTCGATGCCGTGATGTCGTCCCACTCGCCCTTGAACCGTGCTCGACGCATCTGGCTAAGGAAAAGATTGCGCAAGATGATGAACGTCCATGCACGCATGTTCGTGCCAGCCTGGAATCGTTTGCGCGCCGCCCACGCCTTGAGCAGTGTTTCCTGCACGAGGTCGTCGGCAAGGTCGCGACTGCCTGAAAGCGATCGTCCAAAGGCGCGCAGGTGCGGAATGACCGCCGCAAGCTGCTCCTTGAACTCGGGATCGGACAGCGGGACCGGGTCCGCGAGAGCAGTGGTCGGTCGGTCCTCCTCGCGAGCTTCCGTCAAAATAAACCCCACCCTTTTTGGCGCACGGACTGGTGACCGCGGACGCGTTGATCCAACATGAACAGCGATTGTCACGGAAGCTAGGTGCTCAAGAGCGCCCAACCAAGACGATGATCACAAAAATAATGATCACCAGTAACGTGCCAATGACGAGCACATTCCGGGCGACCCCCGGAGTCGAGCCAGCACGAGCTTCGGTCGTCGTCTCTCGTACCGGAGTCTCGGATTGTCGCGGTTCGGCCATTCTGCTCTCGTCACGATTTCACTGTTCAATCGGGCAACGCGCCGGTCGGACTCGTGTTCCGATGCCTATGCCGCAGGCACGGTGGCGGCATCGAAAAAGAGGGCCTGGGCAATGGCCGCTTTTACAGTCGAGCGCTGAAACGGCTTGGTGATCAGGAAAGTCGGCTCGGGCCGAGTCCCTGTCAGCAATCGTTCTGGGAACGCCGTGATGAAGATAACCGGCACGGAAAATTCGGCGAGGATATCTTTGACCGCGTCGATGCCGCTCGAATCGTCAGCAAGCTGGATGTCGGCGAGTACAAGTCCCGGCGGGTTCTGCCGCGCTTGCGCAACCGCTTCGTCGCGCGTCACGGCGACGCCCGTTACATTGTGGCCGAGATCACGAACGATCGTTTCGATATCCATTGCGATGATCGGTTCATCCTCGATGATCAAAACATCAGCGAGCGTCTGCCGTTCGATTTCCTCGAGCGCCTCGGCAACGAGACTGTCGACATCCTGAGGACTCGCACCGATGAGATAAGCAGTGTCCTCCGACGAGAATCCCTCAAGAGAGGTGAGGAGGAGTGCCTGGCGTGACAGTGGCGTGATTCGCGACAGGCGCGCCTGCGCGATTCCTTCCGCTCCCGTCGGGCTTTCCGTCGGCTCTTCACCTTCCTCGATATTGGCCGTGGACCAAATAGCGTGGAACGTTTTGTAGAGACCAAGCCGAGGATCAACATCACGAGGAAATTCGTCGGGTTGAGCGACAATCGCCTCGAGCGTCGCGCGGACGAATGCATCGCCGTGAGCCTGGCTACCCGTGAGGGCACGGGCGTAGCGGCGGAGGAATGGCAGGTGCGGAGCAAGTTCCTGGCCAAGGGACATGTTCGGTTATTCTCCCTCGAAATTATGAGTTGCGCCGTCTTTAGGCGGCGCGTCTGATTTGTTGCAACCCTGGAAGGAACGATAAACGCCTGAGCCTCTGCGCCCCCAGAGATATGAAGTTCGACTGGAACAAAGGACTGGCGATTTGGTTTCCGTCACTGGGCCAGGCTCGCTGCGAAGCAGATCATTGCCGCGCAGCGGCCGGCCTTTACGCGTATCGGAGCGGGACAGGTCCTCACGGCAGTTGCGCTGAAAGATGAGATGTTTATGAGCGCGCCGGAAACCCGCGCGAGGGGGATTTGGAGTTGAGTGGGAAGAAGCGAAGCGAGACGGAGGGAGCCGGAGATTTCAGGCGCTCTAAAAAGTCCCCAGCTTCCGACCGTGGTAGCCCGCGTAAACAGCGCTCCGGCGACCTCGGCCGCGCGTTGCGATCCGTGTACGATGATACTCTCCGCGAGTCGGTTCCCGACGACTTCCTCAACCTGCTCGGAAAACTTCACTAGGCAGCACACCCGGCTGACGGGCGGCTCATGACGATCGCGGACCGGTTCGTGCGCCTTCCGACGGGAGCGAAGGTACTTTTCATCCTCACTGCAGTCCTACTGCCGATCGGACTTGCGCTGGCTTGGATGGGCGAAACCGGGATCCGGCAAGCCAACGAGGCACTCAAAGGCCGGACGGAGGATCAAGCGCGGGCCGCAGCCGAAGCAATCGACAGCCTTATTGCGCGCAACGCGCTCGCGCTTCGAATCAGCAGCAATGGTGCGCTTGCGGCTGGCGCGAACGGCGCATGCGACCGCGCGGTGCGGGCGTTGAGCATTGCGCCTGGAGTCGCGCACAGCTTTGAAATCGAGGATCCTCAAGGAAATGCGCTTTGCTCAACGGGAACAGTTGGGGCGACTGGCAGTCTTCCGCTCGTGGCTCCCGGGGATATCAAGGTCCGGATCGCACCAGATTTGAACGCCGTTGCAATCCGCGTCGGTGTAATCGGCGGGCTTGCGACTGCACTGGTTCCGGTCGACGAACTGCGCATTGCCGGCGTCAATGCGCCCGGCAACGTTAAGAGCATTGTCCTCCATGACGAGACCCGCGAACTTCCCGTCCTCCAAGCACAAACGGTTTCGCAGCAGCCGCTTCACGTCAGCGATTGGCCAGTTGCGAACGAGGGACTGTTCGCGCGCATCGGAACTCCCGACCAGCGGATTACGACAAGGGACCGCCTCGTTCTCTTGTTGCCGCTCCTTATGTGGATCGCGGCCGCGATCATAACCTGGTCGCTCGTCGGTCGATTATTGATCCGCCCATTAAAGCGGCTCGAAACCGCCATTCTCGCATATCGCCCCGGTGAGAGCGCACTCGAATTGCCGAGCAAGCTTGGTCCAAGCGAGGAGATCCAGGAGCTTCGGAACGCATTCAGTCGCGCGATTGCCCGCGCGGAGGAATCCGAACGGGAAACCACATCCGCCCTCGAAGGACAGCGGCGGCTTGTGCGCGAGGTTCATCATCGCGTGAAGAACAACCTTCAGGTGGTTGCCTCGCTTCTTAACATTCATGGCCGAAGCGCGGGCACGCCGGATGCGCGCGCTGCCTATGCCGGGATTAGTCGCCGGGTCGGGGCGCTGTCGATCGTCCACCGAAACCATTTCGCTGAGATGGAGGAGAACCGAGGTATCTCGTTGCGACCGCTCGTTGCGGAGCTCGCCGCGGAACTTCGCGCCAGTGCTCCCGACACGGCACGGACGCTCGTCATCGAACTCGATATCGATCCTCTTTACACGACCCAAGACGTCGCCGTCGCCATTGCCTTCCTCGTCACCGAGATAGTGGAATTCGCAATGCTTAATGCGCCGCGCGATCCGGTCGAAATCACCTTGAGGCGCACGAGCGAACTCACTGGGCGTCTCTCGCTCGGGAGCCCCATCCTGGTGCCCGATGCCGATGGCGAACCGGAAAAATTGCAGTTCGAACGGATCATCGGTGGACTTGCCAAGCAGCTGAGGTCGCCGCTCGATCGGAAGCTCGGTCGGTACAGCGTCGATTTGCCTGTGTTTCCACCGGCTTAGCTGCAGGCGATGATCGTTACGGTCACAGCCAAAAAAATTTAAAAAGATCACTGCCTACCGGAACTGATCTCAAACAAGGGGCGTTATGCAGTTCGGATAGTGACCTTTTGCCCCCCCGCTCTCGCTATCCGCTTAAATGGGCCCGGAACCGCCAACCCTCCCCCCCCCCGGTGGCGCTTCCGGGCCCTCTTCTATCTCCGACACAATGGCAGAAGAGGATGACCGCGCGGCTTTGCGTGCTGCTCTCCAGTGGGTAATTCGGATCGCAAGTATCGCGAACTCGTAAAGTCCGTAAAGCGGGACCATCAGCATCATCATTGAAACGGCGTCGGGCGGCGTGAGCACACCGGCAACGATTGCCGCAGCGACGATCGCGTAGCGTCGCGATCGAGCGAGCTGCTGACGCGTAACGATACCGGCACGCTCGAGGATCATCAGCAGGATGGGGAGGAGGAAGGCCGCTCCGAAGCCGAACAGGAAATGCGTGACAAAGTTCAGATAATTGCCGACGCCCGGCAGCGCTTCCTGCTGAATTCCGCCGACATTTCCCTGATAGCTCAAGAGAAAATGCAGCGCCCACGGCATCGCAAGAAAGTAAGCGAACGAGGCGCCGGCCGCGAAGAAGACCGGGGTCGCAACCAAGAAGGGCAGAAACGCTCTTTTTTCCTTCGCATAGAGGCCAGGCGCAACGAACCGCCAGAGCTGCGTCGCGATAACCGGAAAGCTGACCATTAGCGCCGCGAACAGCGCAACCTTCACCTG
>DASRBJ010000266.1:0-3750 GCA_035653695.1 Sphingomicrobium sp. | reverse complement strand
CATCTTGTGCGTACTCGTGTCGGCGCTCTTCACGGGGAGGAAGGTCCCGGCGCCAACATGAAGCGTAAGGGTCTCTCTTCGGATACCGCGTCTTTCGAGCGCTTCGAGTAGCCGCGGAGTGAAATGAAGCGCTGCGGTTGGAGCAGCAACGGCTCCTTCTTCTTTGGCAAAGATCGTCTGATAATCCGAACGATCGCGTGCATCGGAAACCCGCTTGGATGCGATATAGGGTGGTAGAGGCATTCGCCCGGCTCGATCGAGAAGTATCTCGACTGGTTCATCGCCGTGGAAGTGAAGCAACACCGACCCGTCGGCGCCCTTTTCAACGACCGCGGCGCTTACTCCAGATCCAAAGCCGATCGTGTCTCCCCTCCTCGCGCGCTTCGCGTTCTTGAGGAACGCCTGCCATTCGCGAGGCCCCTCCCGCTTGTGGAGCGTCGCGCCGATTTTCGCATCGCCTCTCATTCCTTCGAGCTGGGCCGGAATTACTTTCGTGTCGTTGAAAACGAGCACATCCGAAGGCTGCAGGAGCTCAGGCAAGTCGAGCACTTGCCGATCGAATATTTGGCAACCCTTGACGAGCAACATTCGCGCACTGTCGCGCGGCCGCGCTGGTCGCAGCGCGATCAACTCCTGAGGCAGGTGAAAGTCGAATAGCTCAACGCGCACCGGCCGGCCCCTTTAGCCGCCGAGGTAGGCCCTCACAATTTTTGTCGGCTGGTCCGGAGGTTCACCGGGCGCAATTGCATCGACGGCATCCATGCCCGCGACGACGCGGCCAATGACCGTATAATTGCCGTCGAGCTCGGGATGGGGTGCAAACATGATGAAGAACTGGCTGTTTGCACTGTCGGGATTGTTTGCCCGCGCGGCTCCGACTGTTCCTCTTAGAAAGGGCACCATCGTGAACTCGGCCTTGAGGTCAGGAAGATCAGACCCGCCTTCACCGGTGCCTTTCGGGTCGCCTCCCTGGGCCATGAAGCCGGGAATTACGCGATGGAAAGTAAGGCCATTGTAAAACCCGCGTCGGACGAGAGTCTGGATCCGATCGACATGGTGGGGAGCAAGATCTGGACGGAGCACTATCTCGACGGTGCCGCCGGTCGAAAGATCGAGGAAGAGGTGATTTGCCTTGTTTGCGACAATGTCCGGTGGCGCAACGATACTTGGCATGGGAGGTGGTGCAGAGACCGGCGCTGGTTTCGCTGCAACGAGGCTGAAAGCCGCGACGCACAGAACCATGATCGAACGAACGTACATGTCCCTCCCCGAGCAGTTTGGAAGTCACTGCGGCATGGCCGCTGTCTTTATCGTGAACCACCGTTCAAGTGGCGGCGGACATCTTCTGCGACCGAAGCCGTAACGAACCGGTCGATCGATCCGCCGAGCCTCGCGATTTCCTTCACGAGCCGCGAAGCGATCGGCTGGAGTGACACGTCGGCCATAAGGAAGACTGTCTCGATCTTGTCGTTGAGCTGTTGGTTCATGCCAGCCATTTGGAACTCATATTCGAAATCGGCGACGGCTCTAAGCCCGCGAAGGATTGCCGCGGCGCCCTGCGCTTCCGCAAAATCCATGAGCAGTGAGTCGAATTCGACGACCTCGATCGTTCCAGCTATTCCGCCGACCTCGCGTCGGACCATTGCCAGCCGTTCCTCTACCAGGAACATCGGCTCCTTGGATGGATTGGTCGTCACTCCGACCACGAGCTTGTCGACGAGGTGCGCGCCGCGGCGGATGATGTCGAGGTGACCCAGCGTGATCGGATCGAACGTACCCGGATAGACTGCGATCTTCATCCTGAACTTCGTCCCCTCTTAATGATCTCGTTCGACCGCGAACCTCGCGATTGCTCGGAGCAGGTCTGCTTCACTCCCGTGGCTCGACAGGTGCTCGATTGCCTGGTTGACGAGGAATCCTGCCTGCTGTCGTGCGCGCTCCTCACCGAGGAGCGAAACGAAGGTTGCCTTTCCCGCATCAGCGTCGCGCCCCGTCGGCTTTCCCGCGGCTAAAGCATCGCCACTATGGTCAATGAGGTCGTCGGCGATCTGGAACGCAAGTCCGATATTGCGCGCATAGCCACGATAGGGCGTGCGCGCCTCGCTCGGCAGCTTGGTCATGATGCAGGCGGCTTCGACCGCATATTCTATAAGCGCGCCCGTCTTGAGCTGCTGGAGTCGGGTGATCGCCGGCAGGTCGAGGGCTTGTCCTTCCGCGGCAAGATCCATCATCTGGCCGCCGGCCATTCCGGCGGGTCCTGCGGCGCGGGCAAGCTCGAACACCAGGTCCGAGCGCACCCAGGGGTCTTCGTGCGTGCTTGAATCGGCGAGGATCTCGAAGGCTAGCGCGTGAAGACTGTCGCCCGCGAGAACCGCCGTCGCCTCGCCAAAGCACTTGTGAACCGTCGGCTTGCCCCGTCGCAAGTCGGCATCGTCCATGCACGGCAGATCATCGTGGATCAGCGAATAGACATGGAGGGCTTCGATCGCGCAGCCGACCCGAAGCGCACGGGATCGATCAATTGCGAACAACCGCGAAGCGCCGATTGTAAGAAGTGGTCGGAGCCGCTTGCCGCCGCCGACGGCCGCGTGGCGCATGGCTTCGTAGAGCCGGTCACGACTGTCGCCGGTTGGCGCGAGCAGCTTCGTGAACACGCCGTCAACATCGGCGCGCACACGCGCGCTTTCCGCGTTCAGCTCCTGGGCGAGCCTGTCGATTGCTTCAAGCGGCATCGAAGGGCTTGAGCCCTGCCGGCTTGCCGTCGCTGCCAAACGCAATTTGCTCGATGCGAGCCTGGGCGTCCTTCAGGCGAGCTTCGCAATGACGCTTCAGTCGATCGCCTTCCTGGTAGAGCTCGATGGAACGATCGAGCGGCGCTTCGCCTCTTTCAAGGGTGCGAACGATCTCTTCGAGCCGCGCGAGCGCGGCCTCGAAGCTGAGTTCGCTGACATCTTCTTCGAGAGTGGCCATGGGCAGACTTGTGGTCCCCGCGTCTGCTCAAATCAAGCGAGCGGCTATTCGATTGGCGTGTTCTTGAACGGGTCACGAATACCCGGCACGATCTCGTCACGCAGCGCTTCGTCGCCAGCGCCGGCAAGTGCGGCCTCTGCTTCCCGCGCATGCCTCTCCCGCTCGTGCCGCAGCTCTTCGATCAGCGCCTCGCGGTCACTGTCGAGACGGGTATCCGACGGAGCCTGCATTCCGGCAGCCTTTGCGGCTTTGGCAACGGCTGCGTCGAGCTCGCGCTGAGTCGTAAGGCCGAGAGTGACTGGGTCCTTTGGCGTGATGTTCGCCATGTTCCAGTGAGTCCGGTCACGAATTGCGGCGATCGTCGTACGGGTGGTGCCGATCAACTTGCTGATCTGGCCATCGCTGACCTCGGGATGGTTCTTGATGATCCAGGCAATGCCGTCGGGCTTGTCCTGCCGCTTCGAAACGGGCGTGTAGCGCGGTCCCTTGGTCCGGCGAATCTCTTCCGGCGCCTTGTGCATCTTCAGTCGATAATCGGGATCGCTCTGTCCCTTCTCGATCTCTTCATGAGTCAATTCGCTGGCGCGAATGGGGTCGCGACCGGTGAGCTTCGTCGCCGCCGTGTCGTCGGCAATCGCCTGGACCTCGAGGATATGAAGCCCGCAAAAATCCGCGATCTGCTCGAACGTGAGCGACGTATTGTCGACCAGCCAGGCAGCGGTCGCATGGGGCATCAGGGGCTGGGCCACTGCTATTCTCCCGGAAATACTCAGGAAATGA
>DASRBJ010000265.1:0-2200 GCA_035653695.1 Sphingomicrobium sp. | reverse complement strand
AGACCTTGTGTAGCGCTGCGTCGCTGAGAGAGTCCTTCGCGACCGACTGCAGCAATGTCTCCATCAGCAGCTTCTTGCGGGCGAAGTCGAGCTTGCGCTTGAAGTCCTCGGTGTCGCCCATCTTCTTGGCTTCGGCCGCCTGAGTCAGCAGCGTCATGTCGGTCAGGAACTGGACCATGTAGTCCTGCTTCTGCTCGGCCGACATCGGCGGCAGCTGGCCCGTTTCCTCCTCGGCGATGTTGACATCGCTCTGGTGGATCTGCGTGCCGTTGACGGTGGCGACGACCGGGTTCTTGTCCTGCGCGAGACCGTACGCGGTCGCACCGACGAAAAGTCCTAACGCTGCGGCGACGGCGCCGGTCCGGCGCAGGGAAGCCGGCAAGCCTGCCGGAAAGAGAGATATCATAAAGCTATCCTTGGGGTTGGAGCGTCCGCATATCGACATGCGGACGGCGGTAGTCTTCTGACCCGTCAACCGTGGCAAAGCAATGGCTAGGGCGCGGTGAAAGCCGTAAACTGCGCGTGACGGCAGCGTTTGGCCCTCTATGAGTCGCGAAAGTTCAGGCGGCAAGCGGCCGATTGACATCAATCGGACCCCCTCCTATGTCTCGAAATGACCTCGGCGGAAAGCGCTTGCTGGCGCGGATTGCGTTGAATTTACCCGAAAACAGCCGCACTTCGGCGCGCCGGAACTACGATCCGGCCGCTGCGTCACGATAGCGCCAGAGGACATGGATTGAGGAGCTTGAGACATGATTGGCGCCGTTGCCCGCAAGCTGTTCGGCTCCGCCAATGACCGGCGGATTCGCAGTTACCAGCCGCGGGTCGCCGCCATCAACGCGCTCGAGCCGGAGGTATCTGAGCTCTCCGACGACGCGCTTAAGGCGCGCACGGACACCTTCAAGAAGCAGATCGCGGAAGGCGCTTCGCTCGACGACCTGCTTGTTCCCGCCTTCGCAACGGTGCGCGAGGCTGCCAAGCGCACGCTCGGCCAGCGCCACTTCGACGTCCAGCTCATCGGCGGCATGATCCTGCACGAAGGCAAGATCGCCGAGATGAAGACCGGCGAGGGCAAGACGCTGGTCGCCACGCTTCCCGTCTACCTCAACGCGCTCACCGGTCGCGGCGTGCATGTCGTGACGGTCAACGACTATCTCGCCAAGCGCGACGCGGAATGGATGGGTCAGATTTACAACTTCCTCGGCCTTTCCGTCGGCGTCATCGTGCACGGGCTCGACGACGAGCAGCGCAAGCGGGCGTACGACTGCGACATCACTTACGGGACCAACAACGAACTTGGCTTCGATTATCTGCGCGACAATATGAAGTACCGGCTGGAGGACATGGTCCAGCGCGGGCACGTCTACGCCATCGTCGACGAGGTGGACTCGATCCTGATCGACGAGGCGCGCACGCCGCTGATCATCTCCGGTCCGCTCGACGACCGCTCGGACTTCTACAACACGATCGACAGCTACATCCTCAAGCTCGACAAGAGCGACTACGAGGTCGACGAAAAGCAACGCACGGTCACCATGACCGAAGCGGGCATGGAGAAGATGGAGGTGATGCTGCGCGATGCGGGGCTGCTCAAGGGCGGCAAGCTCTACGACATCGAGAACGTCTCGGTCGTGCACCACGTCAATCAGGCGCTGCGCGCGCACAAGCTGTTCCAGCGCGACAAGGACTACATCGTGCGCAACGGCGAGGTCGTCATCATCGACGAGTTCACCGGCCGCATGATGCCGGGCCGGCGCTATTCCGAAGGTCTGCACCAGGCACTCGAAGCGAAAGAGCATCAGCCGATTCAGCCGGAAAACCAGACGCTCGCATCGATCACCTTCCAGAACCTGTTCCGCATGTACGAGAAGCTCGCCGGCATGACCGGCACGGCGATGACGGAAGCGGACGAGTTCATGGACATCTACGGCCTCGAAGTCCTCGAAGTGCCGACCAACATGCCGCTTGCGCGCATCGACGAGGACGACGAGGTCTATCGCACCGCGGCGGAGAAATACCGCGCGATCATCGCTCTGATCGAGGACTGCCGCAAACGCGGGCAGCCCGTGCTGGTCGGCACCACATCAATCGAAAAGTCTGAGCATCTGGCCGAGCTCATGCGCAAGGAAGGCTGGGAGCAGCACGACTTTTCCGACCCGAATGCGTTCGCCGATCTCTATTCCGGCGAGACCAACAAGAA
>DASRBJ010000264.1:0-2626 GCA_035653695.1 Sphingomicrobium sp. | reverse complement strand
CTAGCGTTCGGGCTGGATAACGGTGACGCGCTCATCCTCAATTTGGACCACCCATTGAGGATCGTTGCGACGGCCCATGGCCCCTCGCCGCGACTACTCGTGCGCCACGGTCTCGAAGCCGAACTTGCCCGATCCATCTATTACGAACTTGCCGATCTTGCCCTTGCGACTGCGCAAGGATCGCCAGGCGTCTGGAGCGACGGCAGCTTCTTTCCGCTGGAGCCGGTGGCGTGACGGCCGACAACGCGCTTGGCGAACGCCTGAGGAGAGCGCTTGCTGCGCCAGCGCGCGTTGCTCCCCTCGAAGGCGACTTCCCGGAACTTCGGCGCAGGGCCAACGTCGAAGCGGCAGTCCTCATCGCGATTACCGAGCGGGACGAACCCGGAGTGATCCTCACCGTGCGGCGCGAACATCTGCGCACGCATGCAGGTCAAATCGCCTTTCCGGGCGGTCGCGTCGATCCCGGCGAAGACAAGGTGCAGGCAGCACTTCGAGAAGCCCACGAGGAAGTTGGCCTCGATCCGCAACTTGTCGAGGTTGCTGGGGCAATCGAAGCATACCGCACGGTCACCGGCTATGTAATCACCCCAGTCGTAGGCGCGGTTCCTCCTGACCTCCCGCTGCGGCCACACGAACATGAAGTCGCCGAATTGTTCGAAGCGCCGCTTGGCTATGTCCTTGACCCCGCCAACCACAAGAGAGTGAGCGCACTGTTCCAGGGGCGAACGCGCTACTATTACGAGATCATCTGGAACAACCGCAGGATCTGGGGCGCAACTGCAGCAATGATCGTCAATCTTTCTCGTAGGCTGCAGTGGCGCTGAGCTTCGACGCGGGGAAATGGCGCAAGCTTCGCGGGATGCAGCGGCTCCTCGATGCGCTGGGTGCCGACGAGGGGTTGACGCGCTATGTCGGGGGCGCCGTTCGCGACGACCTCCTTGGCCTCCCGATAAGCGATGTCGATCTTGCGACGCGCATAGCGCCTGACGAAGTCATTCGCCGGCTCGAGGCAGCGAAGATCAAGGCCGTTCCGACGGGCATCGAACATGGGACGGTTACGGCCGTCAGTGACGGTCAGCCGTTCGAAATCACGACGCTTCGGCGTGACGTTACGACCGATGGTCGACGCGCCACGGTCGCTTTCACCGATGACTGGAAGGAAGACGCCGCAAGGCGCGACTTCACCATCAACGCATTGTCAGCCGATCCTGTCACCGGAGAGCTGTTCGACTATTTCGGTGGAGTGAGCGACCTCGAGCATCGCCATATCCGGTTCATCGGCGATCCACTCCAGCGCATTGCCGAGGATCATCTTCGTATTCTCCGCTTCTTCCGCTTCCACGCCCGGTTTGATGCAGGCGAACCTGATGCTGCAGCGCTCATGGCATGCGCCGCGCGAGCGAATGATTTGATGGCCTTGTCGCGCGAGCGGATAGCCGACGAGCTATTGAAACTTCTGGCACTTGCCGACCCTTCGAACACAATTGAGATCATGCTTGGCGCCAGAATATTGGCGCCGGTCCTTCCCGAGATCACCGAAGACGGGTTGAAACGGCTTCGAGCGCTCGTTGCGAGCGAGAGGTTCGCGGACGTGAAGGCCGACGCGCTGCGTCGACTTGCCGCCTTGCTCCCTGCCGATGTCAGCGTTGTGCAGGATGTCGCCGGGCGTCTGCGGCTGTCAAACAAGGCGCGGAAGCGTCTTGTTTGCGCCGTAACTCCATCGACCGGTGTTGCACCTCGAACACTCGCATACCGCGCCGGAGTAGAGTGTGCCGTTGATCGGTTATTGCTTGCTGGCGAGCCGGCGGAGGCCGCAGCGATCAAGGAGTGGTCACCCCCTCGCCTGCCGCTTGGCGGTGGCGCGCTTATTGCTCGGGGACTGCCCGAGGGACCAATCGTCGCGCGCACATTGCGGCGCATCGAGGAGCATTGGGTCCACCAGGGATTTCCAACCGGTCAATGTTTTGATCGGATCGTTGACGCCGCCATCCGTTCCGCCACCTAAGCTGGTCACCAGTCCACGATGACAGCCGCCGTCTCGACGCACGAACACAGACGCTCGCTCGGAGCCGGCAGCACTGCGACTTACGCGCCGATCAAAGTCCGGCTTCGACCGCGATGCGAATCGCTTCGGCAGTTGTCACTCCGCCTAGGCGCTCGAGCAGCAGTACCCGGTGCATCTTGACGGTCTTCTCGGCGATCCCGAGCTCGTAGGCGATCTGCTTGTTCAGCAGACCGTTCGCCATTGCTGCAAGCACCTGGCGCTGTCGTTGAGGCAAACTTTGTACGAGCGTTCGCGCACGAGCCCGCCTCATGGACATAGCCGCCGTGTCGGTGCTTCCAAGATCGACCTGCGAGCCGAGGAAGCAGGCAAGTTCACCGTCGTCGTCGAGCATTGGAACGATCATCACCCCGTTACGGAAACATGATCCGTCGCGCCGATAATTGAGAATATCGACGAGAACGGGTCGCCTGCCCGCTATCGCCGCCCGAATTTGCGCTTGAGCCGATGACTCGGTTTCCGGACCCGCCAGGAAACGGCAGTTGCAACCGACGATCTCGCTTTCCGAATAGCCGGTGAGCAAGCAAAACGCCTCGTTCGCAATTTCGATTGGGTTGTCCGGCA
>DASRBJ010000263.1:0-8888 GCA_035653695.1 Sphingomicrobium sp. | reverse complement strand
CGCTCACCCAGCGTAGCTAGCGAGCGGCTGACCGTTCCTCCGAGCGCCGCGCGAGCGGCAACATCCGCCCGAGCACGCGGTCATGAAGCCGATAATGGTGGTAAAGTGCCGCAAGCGCGTGGCCGAGGGCGATGATGATGATCGCCCAGCCGACCTTTTCATGTAAGTCGTGGATCGTGTGGCGCGTCGCCTTGTCGACGACGCCAAAGGGCGTCGGAAATCCAAACAGGCCGAAAAAGCTGACGGGATGACCCTGGGCCCAGCGGAACGCAAAACCGAGGCATGCCTGGGCGACGAGCAGCGCATAAAGAAGGTAGTGGACCGCCTTGGACGCGACTTCGACCCAACCGCTGACGATCGAGGGGCGCTGATGTCCAGGGATGAGCCGCCAGACAATCCGCGCAATGATGACGGCGGTGAGGAGCACGCCAAAGGAGATGTGAAGGCTCTGCATCGTTTCGCGGGTGGACTTACCAAGCCAGTCCCACGTTTCGGCGGAGGCAAACTGGAAAAGGACCAGGATCGCCGTTGCCCAGTGGAGCGATATGGCGACATTGTCGTAATTCGTCTTGTCGTCGCCTGCGGCAATTCGGGTTGCCGTGTTGAAAGTTGAACCGTCGTTCATCCGATTTCTGTTACCTACTGGTGGACCCGCTAGTTAAGGAGTCCACAGACCCTTGTCTTGCCAAAGCTAAGATATATCTCGTGAGTATGACAATCGTCTCGTGCGCCAACATCTCGTCGTCGGCTTTCGTTCCGACCGAGAATGGAAGTCGGTATCTTCAGCAACTCTGCAAACACTGGTCCCATAGTCTGAACGTCGAGTTCACGCCGGAGTACGGCCGCGTGATTTTTCCCAAGAATGCGCGTGGAAGCGACTATCCTGGAGATGCGATCGTCACGTTCAACGCGGTCGAAGGCGGACTGAATATCCTGGTGGACGCATCATCCGACGCTCAGCTCGAGGCCATGAAGAGCGTCGTTGAAAGACATCTCGATCGTTTTGCTTTCCGAGAAAATGGCTTGCCGTTCGATTGGCATTAACATGCGCGTCGACGTGAACAATCGCCATCGCAGACGGCTCAGGAACTCCGGCGATTGAACCGACTAGGACTATAGTACATGTTAACTCGGTAGCTAATGCAGGTTAGTCTCTGGGAACGGTTGATAATGCTATTGGATGTTAATGGCTGACGGCGAAAGAATTCGTTCGGGGGCTGAACTCGTGGACCCTGGGTCGATCCTGGTTCACCCAACGCGAGACGAACTTCCCGATCTGCCAATCTTCAACGGGGTTGAAGAGCCGCTGGTCGAGACACTCCTCGCTTCGAGTTCGACGAGACAGTATCGTGCCGGCGGCCTTATCGTGCGCCAGGGTGAACAGGCACCTGACCTGCACGTCGTCCTGCGCGGTATTGTTGATCTCACGCTTTTGTCGCGAAAGTCCGAGTGCGGCGTCCTTCTCCTCTCGTCCAAGGACTTGCTCCTCCCGGCGACTACCCTTTTCCACGAGCCGGCTCTGGTTTCCGCCCGCGCCCTCACGAACACCAAGATCCTATTGCTGACAGGCGGCGCCGTCGAAGCCGCGCTCAACCGCTCAACGGCATTCGCCGCGAACCTCATGAAACCAATGTCCGGTCAGTGGCGAATGGCGGTCCGCAACATTCTCGACCTCAATTGCCGAAGCGCGGCGCAACGTGTCGCTGCATTCCTGCTGCGCATTGCCGACCTCCAGCCAGACACGCCCGCACCCGTATTGCCGATCGCCAAGCGCCACCTTGCAGTTCGCCTCGGAATAACGGCTGAAACCTTGTCGCGCATGCTCCAGACGGTTGCTGATCACGGCTTGTATCTTCGCGGACGGACGATTGTCATCCGTGATCGTGCCGCAATCGAGGAATTTTGCGGTCCTGATCCCTATCCTCAGAAGGACGAGCGGATTCTCGACGTTTTCGCTCTCTAGGGCTGCGCACGAATGTCGCGCACGGATTTGCTGCGCCGATCCGCTCTCGAATGTTTGGCCAAGTGCCGTATTTCGCCGTCGACCATGATCGATGGGCGATGTCTTGCGTCGATGAAGAGATAGGATGCATCGAATTTTGCGAGGGCCGACAGAGCCGCCAAGTTCGTGATTGCGAGGGAGCGATGTTGGAGGCGGATCATGCCGGTCGCCCGCAGCTGCTGAAGTACCCGGTTAACGTGGACCGGGGTTGCGCCAAGACAGTCCGCAAGCTGGTTTTGCGTCAATGGAAACTCATAGGTGGTTCCCGCCGCAAGGCCGACGATTTCCAGCCGCGACAGTAGCTCGCAGAACAAGTGCGCGAGGTGAGCGGCGCGCGACCGTCGCCCAAGCGATGTAGCCCATTCGCGCTGCATCGCACTGTCGATGTTGCTCATCAACCGGTAGAGACGCGCGAGATGTCCGCTCGACTCGATGACAGCTTCGAGCCGCTCGTGCGGGACGATCGCTACCGCGCACTCGGTTAGCGCAACGAGATCATGGTCGAGTTCTCGCAGGCTCAATCCGTGCAAGTCCGCAAAATCGCCGGCGATGCAAAGGGCCGTAATCTGGCGCTCGTAGGCTTGCGGCTGCTTCACGCGAGCGACCCATCCTTCGGTAACAATGACACTATGGTCCAGTGGCTCGCCGGCGCGCGCAATAACGGCATTGAACGGGAACCGCTTCACTTCACTGACCATCCGCCGGATGGCGTCTTCCTCTGCATGGCTGACAGTCTCGCGGCTGCGGAGCCTTCTTAGATGTGCATCGATCATCTCTATACCTCGCGCCGGCGTCGCCCGCGTTGCCACGGCCATTCACCTTCGATCTCTGTTTCGAGACTGAAGCTAAGGAAGGTTCGTATGGCGACGATCCCGGCGAGGACGGCAACGCTTTTGAGGGTCGGCTCAACGGCGACCGTGTTGATGATGTCCGCCGCAACGAGGAACTCGAGGCCGAGGAGAATGGTCCTGCCAAGGCTCGAGCGGAAGTCCGCTACCGCCTCGTCGCGGTCCGCGAGCGTCGCCAGGCGATAAAGAAAGAGGATGAGCGTCGCGAACGCTCCAACGGCGATTATTGCAATGCCCGTTAATTCGACAATGCGCGTCACGATATGGGCCGAGCCCACCGCAAATTGCTCCACTTGCGCAAGCATGTTCACTGGAATGCGCCGTCCGGGGCGGCCGATCCTTTTCTTGACGCGGATCAACGTTGTTCGGTGAACAGCAATTTAATGGATCGGAAGCACGGCACATCCGTATCAGCTTGCGGGCGTTTTCAAAGGACGTTGGCTTGATGGCCGTCAAATACCGGAACGCGAAATTGCAGCGGCTCGCTTTGCGTGAGTGCGACCGCAGGAGTGTAACATTGAGCGCTGCTTCAATCGATGAGCTGCCGTTCGGTGCAGCAAGATTCGTCACTGCCAAATGAGGAAAGCACGCTGAGTGCCCCAGGTCTTTTCACGGACCGCGGACACTTGGTTGCGCGCCGTTGCTCTTGGCGCACTCGTCGTGACGCTCGCCATTTTCCTCGGGGCGCTCGCCTTTGCGCGTTCGCAATATTGGGACGTCGTAGCGCGAACCCCGCTGCAGCCAGTGCCGTTCAGCCACAAACATCACGCCGGCGAACTTGGTATCGACTGCCGCTATTGCCACACCTCCGTCGAGACCAGCGCCAATGCGGGTTTTCCGGCGACGCACGTGTGCATGACATGCCACTCGCAGCTTTGGACGAACGCTGAGATGCTTGCGCCAGTCCGACAAAGCCTCGCGGAAAACCGGCCAATCGATTGGCATCGCGTCGCGCGCGTCCCCGATTATGTCTACTTTCGCCACGACATCCACATCGCAAAGGGAATTGCATGCGTTGAATGCCACGGTCGCATCGACCGGATGCCGCTCACCTACCGCGCGAAGGCGTTCGAAATGAAATTCTGTCTCGACTGCCATCGCAACCCCGCGCCCAACCTTCGACCTCGTGACGAAGTCTACAATTTCGACTGGAAACCCCCTGCGGACCACGAGGCGCTTGGCCGCAAACTCATGGCGATCTACCACATCAAGTCGCCCAACCAGCTGACTTCCTGCGGGACTTGCCACCGATGAGCGGCAAGCGTGTCTGGCGATCGCTCGAGGAATATCAGCGAAGCGATGCCTTCGGCGAGATGCTGAAGGCCGAGTTCCCGTCGATCTTTGACCTGTGGACGGTCGATCGACGACAATTGCTTGAAGTGATGGGTGCATCGCTTGCCCTTGCCGGGATGACCGGCTGCAAGCCGGTGCGCTCCGACGATGCGGTGCCGTTTGTCAACCGTCCCGAGGGGTTCATCGAGGGCAGAACCGGTCATTATGCGACCGCAGTGCTGTTCGAGGGCTATGCGCAGCCGGTCCTTGCGACAACATCGGGCGGGCGACCAATCAAGCTCGAAGGAAATCGCGATCATCCTTCCTTTGGTGGCGGCAGCACGCCCTTCATGCAGGCCGCCATCCTCGACCTTTATGATCCCGACCGAAGCCAAGCCCCGCTCTTCAACGGCAAGCCGGCGAGCTGGGCCGACTTTGACGGCCAGATGGCTCGCTGGCGCGATTCTTGGGCAGCAACCAAGGGCGCCGGGCTGCGGCTGCTGCTTGGACCGACAACCTCGCCCACCATGCTTCGCCAGATTGCCGAGCTTCGGACCATGCTTCCTCTCGCCCAGGTGCACCTGTTTGATCCCTTCGGCGGATTCGATCGAGTAACGCCGTCTGGCCTTAGACCGATAATCCAGGACGCCGACGTCATAGTTTCCCTCGACGACGACCTCCTCGGCCCCGGGCCCATGCAGGCAACGAATGCCCGGGCGTGGGGGGATCGACACGGCGACATCCCGCTCAGGGAACGGATGCGCCTTCTTGTCGCGGAGACCACGCCAACCCAAACCGGTTCGAAGGCCGACCGGCGGCTCGGAGTCGCGCCAACACGCCTTCCTTCACTCGCGCAGGCGATCGCGACTGGCGTTGGTGTCTCATCGGATGGCGTTCGACTTACGCAAAAGGAACTTGCCTGGACGAAGGAAGCGGCCCGTGCCTTGATCCAGGCACGCGGTCGTTCACTCTTCGTCGTCGGACGATTTGCGCCACCGCAACTTCACTCGCTCGCGATCGAGATCAACCGAGCCTTGGGAAACCTCGGACGGACCTGCAAGCTAGCGACGCCCGTCGGTCTTACGTCGCAGTCAACCGAGCCATTCCTCGATCTCGTCCGGGACATTGGTCAGCGCCGCGTTTCGACATTGTTCGTGCTCGGCGCGAACCCTCTTTATCAGGCACCCGGCAATTTGGACTTCGCCAAGCTCTATGCGACGGTTCCAGTTACGGTGCATGCCGGCTTGCACGTCGATGAAACGGGTTTTCAAAGCAAGTGGCATCTCCCCTTGCCGCATGCACTTGAAGACTGGAGTGACGCGCGTTCGCCCGACGCGACTGCAACGATCATGCAGCCCGTCGTGCGGCCAATTTACGACAGCCGGTCGGCCCACGAGATCATCGCCAGCCTCACTTCCGACCAACCGGCTTCGTCAAAGGATGCGGTCCGCCAGACATGGGCAGCCAAGCTCCCCGACGATGCCTCGTGGAACGGCGTGCTCAAGAGCGGGTTCGTGCCAGAAGAACCACAGCCAGCACCAACAGAGCCGCCGATCACCAACACAGCAATCGATGTGCCTCGTGTTGGTGACGGCGACTTCGAGATCCTGTTCCGCCCCGACCCGACAATCCACGACGGCAGCTTTGCCAATAATGGCTGGCTCCAGGAACTTCCCAAGCCGCTGTTCAAGACGACATGGGAGAATGTCGTCGCCCTAAGTCCTGCCGACGCGCGCGCGAGAGGGATAACGAGCGGCGATCTTGTTGCTGTCGAGGCCAACGGACGACGTCTAACGGGGCCTGCCTGGGTACTTCCCGGTCAGCCGCGTCGTGTCGTGACTCTGTTCCTCGGCTACGGCCGGAGCCACGCGGGAAGGATCGGTAACGGACTTGGTTATGACGCGTTTGCAATGCGCGACGCGCTGAGGCCGTGGAACGCGACCGGGAAGATCAGCAAGACCGGAGCGCGGACGACGCTTGCAACAACGCAGGAACATCACATGCTCGATGCCGAGGGCGAAGGCGTTGTCCGAACGGTCACTCCGCAGCATCCCTCGGCGCTTCGCGAAGGAGATGCGAACCAAGACAGCTTCTATCCGCCGTGGCCGGGCGACAAGCCCGCTTGGGGAATGGTGATCGACCTCGACCGCTGCATCGGCTGCAACGCGTGCGCCGTTGCGTGCCAGGCTGAGAACAATGTCCCCGTTGTCGGCAAGGACCAGGTGGCCCGCGGCCGTGAGATGGCCTGGCTCCGTGTCGACCGTTATTTTGCCGGCGATCCCGAGGAACCCGAGACCTATTTCCAGCCCGTGCCGTGCATGCATTGCGAGCAGGCACCTTGTGAAATGGGTTGCCCCGTGCATGCGACGGTTCACAGTCCCGAGGGACTGAACCTCATGGTTTACAACCGGTGCATCGGGACGAGGACCTGCTCAAGCTACTGTCCCTACAAGGTTCGGCGGTTCAACTGGTTCGACTATACGACCGACGCACCAAGTCCGACCGAAGCGCAGCGGAACCCAGACGTCACCGTTCGCGGCCGCGGTGTCATGGAAAAGTGTACCTACTGCATCCAGCGCATCGAGGCTGCAACTGTTCAAGCGGACATTGAGAATCGCCCCATCGTCGACGGCGAAGTCATGACGGCCTGCCAGCAGGCATGTCCCGCAAAGGCGATTACCTTCGGCAATCTCGCTGACGGTGGCAGCGCCGTCCGCAAGCAGCGCTCGAGCGAGCGCAACTATGCGCTTCTCGCCGAGCAAGGCACGCGTCCACGAACGACCTATCTCGCGCGGCTCGAGGTGGAACCGGGCGATGGCGAGTAGAACTCCAGCACTCCCTCTCAATCAGTCGCTGCGCGACATTACGACGGATGTTGCGCGCGTGCCGCTGCACATGCCCGCACGCGTGCCTTGGCTCATAGCGCTTATCCTCAGTCTCGCCCTTCTTGCGCTCTTCCTTGCCTCCATCACCTACCTGTTCGCGCGAGGCGTCGGCATCTGGGGCCTCAACATCCCGGTGAACTGGGCCTTTGCCATACACCTCTATGTATGGTGGCTCGGACTTGGCCACGCCGGCACGCTCATATCAGCAATGTTGCTGTTGATGGGCCAGGATTGGCGCAACAGCCTCAATCGGTTCGCGGAAGCAATGACGGTCTGCGCCGTGATCTGCGCGGGAATGGAACCGATCATTCATCTCGGTCGACCGTGGTTTCTCTACTGGATGTTCCCCTATCCGGCGACGATGGCGGTATGGCCGCAATTCCGAAGCCCGCTCGAGTGGGACGTCTGGGCGGTTCTCACTTACCTTATCGTCTCGATTCTCTTCTGGTACATCGGGCTGGTACCTGATCTCGCCACTGTTCGCGACCGCGCGCGAAAGCGGGGCTGGCAGGTGTTTTTCGGCATATTCGCGCTCGGCTGGCGAGGTTCCGCGCGTCACTGGGCGGTGTGGAACAAGACGTACCGAACCATTGCCGCGATTGCTGTGCCGCTCGTCGTTTCCGTTCACAGCGAAGTCTCCCTGTTGTTCGCTGCTGGCCAGATTCCCGGCTGGCATTCGACGATTTTCCCGCCCTATTTCGTCCTTGGTGCCGCCTTCTCAGGTTTCGCAATGGTCGCAATGATCGCGATCGTGATGCGGCATACGTTCGCGCTCGGCGAGATCGTGACGGAGCGTCACCTCGACGTACTTGCAAAAGTCCTGCTCGCGATGGGCTTGATGACCGCCTACGGTTATTTTTTCGAGGTCTTTGACGCTTACTACTCGGGCGAGACCCACGAGATCGCGACCGTCCACGACCGCTTCTTTGGCGAATATGCGTGGAGCTACTGGGGCGCAGTCGTCTGCAACTTCATCCCACTTCAAGGTCTGTGGTTCGACCGAGTCCGGCGAAGTCCGGTTCTGCTATTCCTGATCAGCACCTCGGCGGTCGTTGGAATGTGGCTCGAGCGCTACATGATCCTCGTCACGAGCCTGTACAAGGATTTCCTTCCCTCCTCGTTCGGACACTACACACCGAGCTTCTGGGACTGGAGCACCTATATCGGAATGCTCGGGCTGTTCATGACGCCGTTCCTCCTGTTCGTTCGCTTCCTGCCATCGATCTCTATCTTCGAAGACAAGGAAGTGCTCGCGCGCGAGAAAGAAGAGGCCGCTCATGGCTGAGCCCGTGCTTGGTCTTCTCGCGGAATTTGGAACCGCGGATGCGCTCCTCGAGGCGACGAAGCGCGCACGCCGCGAAGGCTTCCACAACATCGATGCGTTCAGTCCCTATCCGATCGACGGGATGAGCGAGGTTCTCTCGCTAAAGAGCGATCACCGCGTCGGCTGGATTACACTTGCCGGTGGGCTGTTCGGCTTCTTTGGGATGCTGTGCATCCAGCTTTTCGTGAACTGGGATTACCCGATCGAAGTCGGAAACCGCCCCCTTTTCGCGTGGCCTGCATTCTTCGTCGTCGATTTCGAATTGATGATCCTTTGCGCGGTGCTTTTCGCGGTCGTAGGCATGTTTGTTCTGATCGGCTTACCTAAACTCTACCATCCATTGTTCGGCGTGCCTCGATTTGGCCTCGCCTCGGAAGACAAGTTCTTCCTCTACATCGACGCGCGCGATCCGAAGTTCGACCCCGGGCAGACAAGGAGCTTCCTCGGAAGTCTTGGAGCCTGGAACGTCGAGCCGGTGCGGCCATGAGAAGGGTGCTGCTCATGGCCGCACTGGCATTCACCGGCTGCCATCAGAACCTCACGATGAGCGACCAGAA
>DASRBJ010000262.1:0-2588 GCA_035653695.1 Sphingomicrobium sp. | reverse complement strand
CGGTCGGAAGATCAACATCAAACAGGTGGAGCTTGTCGTATGTCGCTCGAATTTCGCCTTCGCGGTCGATCACAAAGCTGCGATTGGCGATTTTTCCACCATCGACGACAACGGCGAGCGATCCAATGTGGACCCAGATCCGACGCCGAGCGGCTGCGCTTCTTACAGCGGACAGGACTTCATCGTCATCGCTTGATCTCAGGTTCTTTGAAGCGCGCGCGGAATCGCGGTCGAGCAATCCGGACATTTCTGGTGTAAACAATATTTCGGCGCCTCCGGACGCCGCCTCGGCGACTGCCTCGGTCAGCCGTCGGGCGCTGGCGGAAGGCTCAGTCCCTGTCGTTGATTGAAAGAGCGCTATTCGAGTCACCGGGCACGTTCCGCAATCAAGGGATCGAGTTTGCCCTCGCGGTCAAGCGCAATCAGATCATCGCAGCCACCGATATGAATGTCGCCAATGAAAATCTGGGGAACCGTCGTCCTTCCGCGCGCGCGGTCCACCATTTTATCCTTTTCGGGACCTCCAACATCGACGGAGATCTCCCTGAACGTCGCCCCTTTGGATTCGAGCAGCATCTTCGCCCGCCAGCAATAAGGGCAAAAAGACTTTGTGTAGATTTCGATCGCCGCCACCGAGCATCCTTTCGGCTATCAACTTAGGCATCACGCTCAACGCATCAACTGCCTAAGCGTGCGTCATTGCTGCAAAATGCCGGCGCGAAGGGCGACCGCGTCGGCATCTGTCTCAAACAATCCTTGCGCCCAGGCAGCCAGGAGCAAAAGGGGAAGCGCCCCGCGTCGCGCGGATCTTTTGGCGGTCGCGCCAAGCGGAAGATCTACTTGTCGATGCCAGCTTTGCCGAGCACAAGCGCTTGGTGGCAGAGCTGTTCGACATGCGCGCTCGTGCGCTCCGCCGCGATCGCGCAGCGCAGCGTCCTGAGCTTTTCCTTCATGAGCGAGCATTTGCGGATTGCCTCGACCGGCTTGACCTCGTCGGGCGCCGTTTCGAGCGAGCACTGTTAATCGGCTGTCCCGACGAGGAATGGCCTCGGCGTCTCGGCAAATACAGCAAGGAGGTCGAGGTCCGTGACCCTGGACCGCGATTCGCGGCCAAGGCTCACGGCAGCGTTCTGATCGAGGATGCGTGGGTCCCAGCGGAGCAGGCGTTCGACCTCGTGCTTGCCTTGGGGACGCTTGATAGCGTGAATGAGCTTCCCGTTGCCCTTCGCCTCGTCCGGCATGGGATGCGCCGAGACGCGCTCTTTCTCGGTGCGTTCCCTGGCGGCGAAAATCTGCCTCGGCTGCGAAGTGCAATGAGGGCTGCGGATGCCGTCACGGGTTTCGCCGCTCCTCACGTGCATCCGCGGATCGAGGCGTCTGCGGTTGCGCCTCTCCTCGTGGAAGCTGGATTTGTGCAACCCGTAATCGATGTTGACCGGGTGCCGGTATCCTATGCTTCACTCGGTAGCCTCGTTGGTGATCTTCGTGCGATGGCGGCGACGAACATTCTTTCAGCGAGGCCGCGGTTCATGGGCAGGCTGAGTTGGCAAGCAGCACAAAGCGCCTTCACATCAACCGCCCAAAACCAACGAACGATCGAGACGTTCGAAATCATTCACTTCGCCGCATGGACGCAAACAGGCTGAAGCGGCGTTAACCGTCGCAAGGTAAGAGTTGTTAACTGAAGCTCGGTTACACCCATTGTGTGGACGTGGACCAGAGGAGGGTGGCGTGATCGCTATCCGGAAGTTTTTGCGCACGCTCGGCGCCGACCAGCGCGGAGCAACTGCGATCGAATACGGGCTCATATGCGGCCTGATTGTCGTCGCGATGATCGCCGGGCTTCAACAGCTTGGCGGGGGCGTCGGCGGCAAGTGGGGTACGCTCGAGCAGGAAATCCAGAACGCTGGCTAGTTCGAGCTTCGCCGAGCGCCGTAAACGACGAGCTTGACCCTTTCGCCAGGCACGAGTGAAGCGTTCGCTGAAAGGCCATTCAGCGAGAGGAATCGTTCAAGCCTGAAGTCGGGATAAGCCATCCGACTACTAAGCGACTGCACCGTGTCGCCCTCTCGGACCGTCTCCACATGGATGACTCGCGGACGGATCGCGGCAGCCTCGGCCGGCGTAATCCGCCGGAGAGAATTGATCATCGGCACGAATGGACCAATCCCATAGCCGCCGGGCGTCAGCATCACGAAATAATAGACGCGCCGAGGATCCCACTGGTAGGCAACAACGCTCGCATCGATGAGACCGGAATCGGTCTCAACCCGCGTGGTTGTTGCCGCCACGCGCATTCCGTTGATGACCAAGTGCCGCGGAGCTGGATACCCGATCTCTCGCTGGCCTCTCGTCAACAGACGAAAAGCGTAGGCGATCGATAGATCCAGATCCGGAGGCCCTTGTCGGAATTGGGCTTTGCCTGCGGATCCGGTGATGGTGACGGCGTCGCTCGCATTGGACATGAGATAGCCGGGGGGAACACGGAACTGGATCTTGAGGTCGGGGTGGGTAAAAACCGGGCCTTCGATTACCCCCTGCGCCGGATCATCGTCGACGTACAAGCCTTCAAGCTCGGCAAGGAAGAT
>DASRBJ010000261.1:0-3480 GCA_035653695.1 Sphingomicrobium sp. | reverse complement strand
ATCTGCTCGGCGAGAAAATCGACCAGCAGCCGAACCCTTGCAATGCCCGCGCGCTCCGGCACGATCAGCATGTTGAGCGGGACGGGAGGCGGCGCATAGGCCGGCAGCACGGTCGTCAACCGACCGGCTGCGATAAGATCTTCCACGAGCCAGATATGAGCGGGAGCGATACCGCGGCCGGCCGCAAGTGCCTCGCGGGCCGCGAGGCCATGGTCCACTCGCAAGCGACCGCCGAACGGTATGGCGTGGCGTTCGCACCGTCCTTCGAGCACGAGCAGGTCGCTGCCGGCAATGTTGGACATCCTGATGCCTTCGTGGGCGACGAGGTCCTGGGGACGCGAAGGGGTTCCGCGCGCCTTGAGATAGTGCGGCGCCGCGACAAGTAGCCGCTGCGACTGGCCGAGGGGCCGGAGCTTCATCGAGCTGTCGGTGAGCGGCCCCAGGCGCAGCGCGATATCGACGCCTTCCCGGACAAGATCAATGCGCTCGTCGGTAAGGCTGAGATCGACCGCTATCTCCGGATAGACGTCCTGGAAGGCAAAGACGAGCCGGCTGACATGCATGACGCCGAGCGCGGCCGTGCAGGAGATGCGGATCGTGCCGGCCGGCGCGCCACGGGTACTGCGCGCCTCTTCGCTCGCCTGGTCCACCAGGCGGAGAATCTGCACGCAGTTCGCATAGTAGCGGCTGCCTTCCTGGGTCATGGTCACGCGGCGCGTCGTCCGGCTGAGCAACGGCACGCCGAGCGCCTCCTCGAGTTCGCGCAGATGCCGGGTCACCGTCGACTGGCCGACGCCCAGCTCTCGCGCGACCGCCGACAGGTTCCCTCGCTCGGCAACGCGCACGAAGCTGCGCATGCGTTCGAGCGTGATCTCTGGTTTATCCATTTTTCGGCATAATCTTATCCATTCCCACTATCTACTCGATGAGCGCTCCATTTGCCACCTGTTGGGCCGAAGGTTCAACTCAACGGGGTGCTGACGATGAAAGTCCTGCTTGTGTTCGCCCATCCTGAGCCTCGCTCGCTGAGCGCGGCTCTGCGTGACGTCGCCGTTGGGGAGCTCGAAGCCCAGGGTCACGAGGTGCGCGTATCCGACCTCTATGCCATGGGCTGGAAATCTGAGGTCGATCGAGCCGATTTTCCGAAGCTCGGTGCCGATGCGAGAATGATCGTGACCGCAGCGTCCCGCGATGCCTTCTATGCCAACGCGCTCACCGAAGACGTCAAGGCGGAGGTCGACAAGCTGCTGTGGGCCGACGTGTTGATCCTCCAGTTTCCGTTCTGGTGGTTCGCCATGCCCGCGATCCTCAAAGGTTGGGTCGACCGGGTGTTCGCCTATGGGTTTGCCTATGGTGTCGGCGAGCACAGCGATCGGCGCTGGGGCGACCGCTATGGAGAAGGCACGCTCGCCGGCAGGCGTGCGATGCTGATCGTGACGGCGGGAGGCTGGGAGGAGCACTACTCAGCGCGCGGCGTCAATGGCCCGATCGACGACCTGCTTTTCCCGATTAATCACGGCATGCTCTACTACCCGGGCTACGACGTTCTCCCGCCGTTCGTGGTCTATCGCGTGGACCGCCTCGACGAGAGTGGCTTCGACCCGATCGCGGGGCGCTTGCGGGAGAGGATGCGCACGTTGGCGACGACCCCGCCGATTCCTTACCGGAAGCAGAATGGCGGGGACTATCTGATCCCGAGCATGCAGCTCCGTCCCGGCCTCGAGGATCCGGGTGCCAGCGGGTTCGCTCTCCATAAGCGCGCCGACCCCGGGCGTCGTCTGTCGCGTGGGGCACTGGCGGCATCGCAAGCCCAGTCTTAGCTGGCTCCGATCGATGGCGAACTACCATTTCTGTCGTACGTGCGACGTGCTTCCAGAACGGCTTGATGGTTGTCCCTAGCCCAACCGAGCACAAGATCAAGCTTTTCAAAAAGCGATTGCCCGAGCGGACTCAGACTGTACTCGACGCTTCGAGGCTTGGTCGGCAACACGGGGAGTCTGATGTAACCGTTTCGCTGAAGATCATTCAGCCTCTGAGTCAGCATTCGCTGCGAGCAGCCTTGGAAGGCATTTCTCCGAATCGATGCGGCCGTCCGCGGGCGTCATAAAGAGAAAAGCGATCAACGTTCCGCTGATGCCATGAATAACGTCGGATTTTGGACACGTACTCAAGATTTTGTAAGGCACGGGGGCTTCGGCGGCTACCGGTTTGGCGTTGACAGTACTGCGCGCGACGGAAAGTCTGCTGGCGTCAATAACACGATAGCGACATTGGCGCGCCGCGCATCCATGATGTTGCAAGACTTCCTGATTGCCAACAGAGCCGCTCTGCTGGAACCAACGAATGCAAAATCGGATGCGTAGGCAGCCTTCCAGAGTGGAGGCGCTTTGCGTGAAGTCGGGCGATGTCGCTCGCAACTAGCTGCCGGGACTTCCCATGGACGGTGATAGTCAATCGAGAGCGTCGCAGGCCGATGTCAGTCGCACCGGCGGTATGCAAGAAATACGTGGGAGCCCAGTATGGGACATCGACTATCGTGCGATAGGGCACTCGATCGTCGCAGCCGAGCATCTCAGCTTTCATCGAGCGGCTTTGGTACTCGGGACCGATCAATCCGTGGTTAGCCGGAAGATCCGCGCTTTGGAGGATCAATTAGGTGTCTCGTTGTTCGAGCGGAGCCGAACTGGCGTTCGGCTCACGCGCGCCGGCAAGGACTTCATACGTCAGGCGAAGTCCGCACTGGGTGAGCTCGATTACGCGGTCAAATCGGCACGAAGCGCCGGTAGCGGCTATCGAGGGCATCTTACGATCGGCTTTTTCTGTTCTCTGGCGACAGGTTTCCTTCGGGAACTGATAACAGCGTTTGCACGCGTTCATAGGACGGTGCTCATCGATATGAGCCATGGAGCTCCGCGTGACCATATCCAGCAGTTGCGTGACAGAACGATGGACATCGCCTTCTTCACCGGGCTGCCAGACTTGGCAGACTGCGAGGTCGAACTTCTGTGGCATGAGCGCGTCTTTTGCGTCCTCCCGAATGATCATCCGCTCGCGTCGGTTGACACTATTGATTGGGCAGATATTCGTGGGGAGAGTTTTATCGTCAGCCGAGAGGAACCGGGTCCCGAGATTCACGAGTACCTTATCAAACGGCTGGCGACGCTCGGCTTCCACCCACAAGTGAGGCGTCTCTCTGTTTGCAGGGAAAGTTTGATCCATTTGGTTTCGATGGGGTTCGGCATAACGCTGACAAGCGAATCGACGATCGCGACGCCATTTGGAGGCGTCGTATTCAAACAGATCAAGGGGGATGAGGACCAACTGCCATGCGCAGGCGCTTGGTTGCCAGGTAACGACAATCCTGCCTTGCGGCGCTTCGTCAGCTTGGCCAGGGCATTGAAGAGAGCACGCGCCACGGCCGCGACGTAATCATTAGGCCGAGTCGCATGTCTGCGCTTCTGCACAGCTCTCTAGGCGGGA
>DASRBJ010000260.1:0-4352 GCA_035653695.1 Sphingomicrobium sp. | reverse complement strand
GCAGGAAGTCGGCGAAGTGGTCGGGTCATGCCAAGCGAGAAGAAGCGAGTCCTCGGCGTTGAGGGAGCTTGTATGCCAGCCGTTGGCGCGAGTTCCTCGATCGTTCGTGAGGCAGCGACGATTGCCGGGCGGTCACGCGAGCGCAGTTCAATCTCACGCACCAGCGGAATCGCGTGGACCACGTGCCGCCTTCGAATCATGTGAAGGAGATAGCTAAGGGCATCGCCAAAGTCCGATCCGACATACGGTGTCGAGCGAGCCAGCGCATCATCGACGGCCTCCGCGACTGGCTTGCCGTTCCACCAGCCGTGGTCGATGAGGGCAGCGGCGATCCAGAGATCCGACGCTGCCTTCGAAACGAGCCGAGGCTGGATGCCCTGCAGGCGGATCGCCATCCGAGCCGCGGCGAGCTTGACGTTCTTGTCGAGGTCCCGCGCGGTCAGATCGGCCAGGCTGACCTCGCCCGGTCCGGCGCCGAGCGCATTCAAGACGCGAAGGTCCGACCAGGCCCGGTGCTCGGTCTCGAACGCATCGAGCCAATAGACCTGCTTGTCGCGCTTCACAATTTTGGCCGCATTCGTGGCAAGATCGCCTTGAAGAAAGGCGATGAGCGCCGCACCCTTGTGGAGATCGGCATAGGCTAGCACATTGAGATCGCGATTGTTGTCGCGGTAGATTTCATGATCGTAGACGGACTTGAAGAGTTCCGGCGAAAGTGAACATCCCGTGCGAAACACGGCGGCCCACCAAACGGCGCGCACCGGGTCGGGCTCGACGTCAAGCGATCGCCCGAGGTTCTTGTCGAAGGTCGAGCCGGCATTGTCGGAAAGGATCTTGGGGGCATCTTCCGGGCATGCTCCGCCAAGGCCCTGAAGGAGCCCCTTGGTGTTGTCGGGCTCGCCATCCATGCCGTCTTCGTAAAGGTCGAGGGCGCGCTCGGGCTCGAGCCCGGCAAGCTGCCTCAGCGCGGCCGACGTTCGTCCCGCCACGAACCCCGACACGTTATATTCGAGTTCGGGAATGGCGTCCCGGCCGAGCCGGAATCCAAGCAAATCTAATGCTGCCGCAAGGCCGGGCGGATCGTCGCTCACGTCATATTCGCCGTCCGCGCGGCGGACGAGCGAAACGAGGCGAGGCCCGTCGCCGGTCCAGCCCGCGAGCACTGCGCGCCATTCCGTGGGCAACGCGTTCTCGATCGAACGATCAATATCGCCGTCGGACGAGAATTCGGGAATTGTCGGCGGTCCCGCGCCGCCAAGCGCCGTGGCGGGGATATCGGTCACGCGCAGGAGGTGCGGAAATCCGAATGCATTCACCCGCCGCTCGCCGGCGAACACTGCGAGGTAGGGCCCGTCGTGCCCGTCAACGTTGGAGGTGACTGGTGCCAGATAGCGGGCGTGGTCAAGATAGTAATAATAACCCGCGGAAGCGACGAGGAGAGCGGCAGCGACCGCGCCGATCGCGCGCCTCGCGGCGCGGCGAACAAACCGGCGCGAGTATCGCGGCGCCTCTGCGTCGAGCGTTTCGAGCGCGACCTTCTGCAGTATGAATAGGCGCGGGTCGCGCGCGTAAGTACCTGCGAAAACCGCTTCCTGAGCACCGGGGTCGACGCCGATCGTCTCAAGATCCTCTGCGAGGCGTGCGGCGAGGAATTCGAAAAGGTCGCTGAAATAGACGATCCCTGGCCGGTCACCGATCGGGACCTCCCCGCCAACCACGCGGGCAAGATGGTGGCTGAAGATCGTCCCGCGAAACTCCTCGAATTCATAGGACATCTGGCCCGTGCGCGATGCGCTGAGGAGCAGCCGGAAATCTTGGCGGCCGACGGTGGTGAATAGGCCTCCGGCGACTTCGGCCAGGCCCGCGCTCTTGCAGCAGTCGAGAATGACGAGGACGCCGCGCGCTCGGCAACCGCCGAGGAGGTCGCGAAGATGGACCGCATTCACGGCGGTTGCTGCAAGATCGGACGGGTCGGCATCGGAAGCAAGCAGATAGAAATCATTGCCCTCGCGCTCGCCGTGGCCAGAAAAATATAGGACGAGGACATCCTGCTCGCGCGCGTTGGAAGCTGCCTCGGCGATCGCTCCGAGCACCGCGCCGGCAGTCGCGTGTTCGTCGCGGAGCAATCGCAGGTTCTCCGGCGCGACGCCGCAGCCGGTCGGATTGGCAAACGCCTTGAACAACCTCGCCGCATTCTCCGCCGCGTACCGGAGGTTCAGCGCGTCATGCGAATAACGGCTCACTCCGATGCAGAGGACTTTCAGGGCCTCCGACGCGAGCATCGAAGATCAGAACCAAGGCGTGAGGAAGCGCCTTCGACCATGCTCCTCGCCAACTCGGCCCTTCGGCTGGCCAATCGTTTTGGCCGAAGCTGCGACCTGCCCTCCGCCGGCTGCCGTCGTGAAGATCAGGCACCCATTGAGCAGCGCGACGAAATAGTCGCTCGGCACGTGAGCATTGCCGGAAGCCCATGTGCCGTAGATGGCCACCGCTTCCGCGACGAATAGCGCGAGCCACTTGGGGTTGAAATTGAACGCGGACTGAGCGGCGTTGCAGACAACGAAGACAATTGCCGCTGAACCAGCAAGCGACGCGAAACTCCCGGCAGTGAAGAAGGTACTGGGTAACATCGAAAGCCCCCGCTTCTTCTCGTACATTACCATCGCGCGGACGCCAAGTCGGTACAATATAACTTCATGGAACTCGCGACCAGCCGGTTTGATTCACCAGCATGCGGGTAGGTCTTGGTTGAAGTTATACTTTCGCTCAGCAGTCGCGCGCCGAACAGCAAGGCGCCTATCCCATTTGAACTTCATGATCGGCACGCACCTCGAGTCGATATTTTAAGTCGGGGTTGTCGACATTGAAGGTGATACGGCGGCGAAGCGCCTTGCTCCAGCCGGACCTAGCTCCCGTTTCAAAGGAATAACCGTCCGCGTACGCTCGGCGCGGCCACGAAGGGGCATCGCTCAAAAGGGTGCAGTTCCAGCGCGGCGACGTGAGCTGCTAGCGGAGCGGAACCGATCCGCGGGAGGTTCTCATATTTCTAAACGGTTGAAAAAGATTTGATTTCTTCATCGGGCCATTCCTGGCACCACGTTTAGTCCCACCATTTTTAGCGACTAAGGCGGCATGGCTCGTCGTCAAAATCCAATGTGTGCTTTCGCCTGGCAAGCAGACGTTACCCGCTCAACAACTTCGCCCGCTCCAAGTCTTTCATTCTACCGAAGGAGTGGAGAAGCCGGACGAGCTCGGCTGCGGACGGCACGTAGACGATTTCGTTCCCGACATTGATCGGCTCACGCGTGGAGAAGCTGACTTCTCGCCACGTGCCGCCCCTCGCGAGCTTAAACCCGCCGAATACCTCCACGGGCACGGACGGCGTGTTCCAGATGCCGAACACTGCGGATTGAAAGCGCTCGCTCGGCTCCACGCCTCCGCTCTCCGCACCGGCGCGGCGAAGGAACTCATCGGCGTCCCGCGCGGACATCATCAAGTCTACGTCGTTTACGTGCGGCACGTGTCCACCGTGAAGAACGACGGCGGCGCTCCCAATGAGCCACCACTCATCCGTGGCGGCCCGCGCGGCCCGCCCAAGCATTTCGAGCGTTTTCCCGAGCTCGTTGGTCATCACCATTGTGTGCGGATGACGGCTCTCGCTAATCTCCGCAATCTATCGAAAGCTGCCGACGAAATTGAAGGTTCGTTGCCCTTGGCCGACCATTGAAGCAGAGAAATTCTTTTCTCGCGTGTTCGAAGCTTCGTGAAAGGCAGGTCCCGCTTTTTAAATCCCACAGGACTATGCCGTCTGTTGAGATAGTGGTGGCATTCGGAATCGATGCGAGGCCGGTTGCTTGCACTCGGCGCCCGTCAAAAGATGCAAAGCGCGACGGTCAGCTATCCCACGGGTTGCAACTGGATTCGAGCTCCACGGAGGCTTTGCGGAACGCGATCAATGTGAGACTTGAGAGTCAGGTGATGTAGAAAAGGACTCCTGATACCGGCGTGCCAAGTCCTCGTGCGCGATGTGCCATGCACTAGCTCTTCGATCTTGTCCGAATCCAGTCGAAGCACGCCGGCAATTTCCCTCACGATGTCGAAAAATGGGCTAATTGCGGCGCTTACTGAAAGCCTCACAGCCGCGCGCGTCATTCGCATAATCAAGACGTCGAGTTCCGGAGCGGCTTCGAGTGCGACCGCCCTGACCAGCTTAGATCCGGTTCAGCCGAATCTCATCTGTAAAAAGGCCCCTATCGCTCCAAGACGAGATGATCTTTCGAGTAGTGAGCCACATTACCAACGCAAGATTCTCCGGCGTGTTCGAAAGCCTTGGGTGAGATAGCCCGTCTTGA
>DASRBJ010000259.1:0-2809 GCA_035653695.1 Sphingomicrobium sp. | reverse complement strand
AAGCCCGTGCTTCTCGCAATAAGCAACAGCCGCTTCCTTGGTCTGGAAGTTGATGCGGACCTGTGTGTTCGTATCGCCCGAGCCATTCCATCCGGTGAGTGGATCAGGGCGCTGAGCCTCCTGACGCTCAAACTCAAGAAGCCAAAGGCCGGCATTTGCCTTGCCGGACTGGGTCGTCTTTCGCTCGAGCTCAACGATGCGGGCGGTGGTCATGCGCGTCAGGTGGCAAAGTGCGGCGAGCGAATCAAGCGCGACTGATGCGAAGAAACGGCAATTGTGCTAATTCGTCGATCCTTCCTGACCAAGGAGGGGCAAATGAGGAGCACGATCATATTGCTGCTTACGGCAGCAACTTTTGCCGCGAGCGGCTGCAACAGGAGCAGTGCAAACGGGGGTACAGCGTCCGCAGAAACCAAGAATGTGGCGTCTGAAGCGAGCAAGGACCCAATCGCGAGCGCCGAGTCCGCAGCTCCGGCAGCGCTTGCGCGCGATGCGACGATCATGGCGGCCGATGCTTCGGGAGCAATGAAAACGCTCCGACCGGGGAAGAACGGGTGGACGTGCATTCCGGACGATCCGCAAACACCGGGCCCAGACCCGATGTGCATGGATGCGAATGCCGCCAAATGGGTGCAGGCACTGATGGGCCATAAGCCACCGCCCGACGGCGTCCCGGGCGTCATGTACATGCTCGAAGGGGGAACCGACGCGAGCAATACCGATCCTTACGCAACGAAGCCAACCTCGAGCAACGACTGGATCAAGACGGGGCCGCACCTCATGATTGTTGGGGCCAAAGCGATGCTTCAAGGCTACCCGAGCGGAGCAAAGCCGAACACTTCGGCTCCTTACGTCATGTGGGCCGGGACACCTTATGCGCACCTTATGGTGCCGGTCGCAAAGCCCTAGGAAGCGCGTTTTGATCGAAGCGTGGGTGCTGCCGATGCAGGATCGTCCGGCCATGGATGTTTCGGGTAGCGCCCACGCATTTCCTTCGCGACCTCGCGCCAGCTGCCCGACCAGAAGGCAGGTAAATCGCGCGTCGTTTGAATGGGGCGACCAGCGGGCGAGGTGATGGCGAGTACGAGCGGTACCTTCTCAGCGGCAACGGTCGGGTGCCGCGTGAGACCAAAAAGTGCTTGGGCTCTAACCTCGACCGTGGGACCGCCGGGCGCTCCATAGTCAATCGCGTGGCTTGTACCGGCGGGGCTCAAGAAATTCGGCGGTGCCAACCGGTTCAGCCTGGTAAGCGCTTCAAACCCAAGAACCTGCTGGAGCGCCGCGGTAAGCGCGCCCGGATGGATATCCGAAAGCCGCCGCTTGTTGGCAATCAAGGGCGCAAGCCGCTCGTTGGCGTGTTCTAAGAGACTTTCGTCGTCGAGCGGCGGGATGTCGGCATCGTAGGCTCGTGCAAAGTTCGCACGCTCGCGCAGCCGACGAGCCTCGTCACTCCAGGGCAAGAGATCGAGGCCGTGCCGCTGGACGGCATCGAGCAATGCTCGTTCGATTGCTTCGCTGTCAGGGTTGGGATCGGGACCGCTTGCGAGCCGGATGGTTCCGAGTCGACGGCTTCTCGTTGGAAGAACCGCGCCGCTTGAAAGGTCGAACGCCGCGTCGTGGCGCGTCTCGATCCTGTCGGCGAACAGATCGAGAATGACCGATTCCTCGATCGGCGCAGCCGAGAGGATCCGGGCGCCGGATGCGTGGCCGGCCACTTCGCCGACCGCGAGCCACTCGCTCCTTGCAAGCGATGAACCCCCATCGAGGCGGAAGCCACGACCGCCGACGGACTGCCAGGCTTCGCCGGTCGTGTCGCGTCGGCGGGCAAGCCGGTCGGGGTAGGCGAGGGCGAGTGCTTTACCAAGGTCATGAGCGCTGCGCTCTGTTTGGCCCTTCTCGACCCGCCGCAGCAGGCTTGCGCCAAGCTTTCGAGCACTGATTGCCCCCCGTGACTGGTCGTTTCGCCAGCGGCTCAGCCTCAGTTCGAGATCGGCATCATTGCCGCCAAGACCCCGTTCCGTCAGCAGCACGGCAACATTGGCCGCGGCCGCACCAAATCCCCGTGCGCTCGCCTCGACCAGCATGTGCGCAAGTCGCGGCTCCAAGGGTAAAGCGGCGATCTTGCGGCCGTGCTCGGTCACGCGCCCTTCAGAGTCCATCGCTCCGAGAGATAAGAGCCGCCGCCGTGCTTCCTCGAGCGCGGCAGCGGCCGGCGGGTCGATGAAGGGAAGGCGCCGAGGATCGGTCTCACCCCACAAGAGAGACGTAAGCAGCAAGCTCGAAAGATCGGCTTCAAGGATCTCAGGCGGATCGTGCGCCGGAAGCGATGCCGTTGCGGGTTCTTCCCACAAACGTATCGCTACCCCCGCGCGCTGGCGCGCAGCGCGGCCGGCGCGCTGGGCGACAGCTGCCTGGCTTGCGCGTTCCGTAACGAGCCGCGTCAGACCAGCGCCCCGATCGTAGCGAGGCCGGCGCGCAAGGCCGCTGTCGACGACAATCCGCACGTCTTCAAGAGTAACGCTCGTCTCGGCAATACTGGTCGCAAGAACGAGCTTACGCTTGCCAGCCGGCGGCGCGACAAGTGCCGTGCGCTGCGTCGCTGGGTCGACACTGCCATGGAGCTTATGGAGTTCGACGTCCGCGGGAATGTTGCCAAGCGCCTCCGCGGTCCGTTCGATTTCGGCAACGCCCGGGAGGAACGCGAGGATGGAGCCTTCCTGGTCGGAAAGTGCCGACTTTATGACGCTTGCGACTTGAGGCTCGAGGCGCAGGGCCGCGTCTCGACCGACATGGCGAATTTCAAGTGGGA
>DASRBJ010000258.1:0-3328 GCA_035653695.1 Sphingomicrobium sp. | reverse complement strand
GCATTCGCGGCACAAAGCGCGCGTCGGTTCGGTTCGGCCATTGCATGGGCTCCGGCCGGCGTCGATGCCGGCAGCATCAACAACTCTCGCTATGCTGGGCTCGTCGAACGCGAATGTTCGCTGCTGGTCCCGGAGAACCAGTTGAAGTGGCAATGGGTACGTCGCTCACCCGGTGCCTTCGACTTTCGCGCGTTTGATGCCATTGCTGCTTATGCCGCGGCGCACGGGTTCAAGCTGCGTGGTCATACGCTCTTCTGGACGCCGACCAAGTGGTACCCGAAGTGGCTCGCGGCGATGGATTTTGGCGCGCAACCCGCGGCGCGCGCGATCGCCGAGAAGCTGCTCATCGACCATGTGCGAACGGTCTGCCGCCGATACGGAACGAAAATCTACTCCTATGATGTCGTCAACGAGGCGATTCAGCCGGAAACAGGGGAAATTCGCGAGACGAATGTAACGCGGGCGCTTGGCGGCGAACATTTTCTCGACCTCATGTACCACACGGCACGTGACGAAGCGCCGCATGCGCAGCTCGTCTACAACGATTATATGAGCTGGGAACGCAACCCCGTCGACGAAAGGCACATGGAAGGCGTTCTGAAGCTCCTCGCTGGCTTTCGCAAACGGGGAACGCCAGTCGATGCGCTCGGCGTCCAATCGCATATTCGCCTTCTCAAGAAGGAGCCCGTCGGCGCTATTGTTCGCGAGTCTGAGGGCCCCTGGCGCCACTTCATCGACGCGGTGGTCGGCATGGGCTACAAGCTGCTTATCACCGAATTCGACGTCAACGATCACGCCGCTCCAACCGACATATTGGTGCGCGACAGGATGGTAGCGGACTATGGCCGAGCTTATCTCGACCTGATGTTGAGCTATCCGCAGCTCGGCGACGTTCTCGCCTGGGGCCTCACGGATCGATATTCATGGCTCACCGGTTTCGACCCACGTGCCGACAAGACGCGGCAGCGCGGAACGCCTTACGATGTCGACTTCAGACCCAAGTTGCTGCGATCGGCGATGGCAACATCTTTTCATTCGGCTTCGTCACATCATGTCAGCTGAAGGAGGTGACAGTGAAGCGGATCATCCTGTTCATTCTGCCTGCCGCGGCGGCCTGCAGTCCCCAGCCGACGGCTAGCCCACGGCTTGTGAATGCCGGTGCAAGTGTGAACTGCATCGATCTTAAGCAGGTAGTCGGCCGACGCGTTCTTCCCCCGTCAGCCGTTCTCTTCGAGATGCCTGGCCGCATCGCCTATCGCAATGAGTTCCAAGGCAGCTGCCCTGGCGCCGCACGTGCTGATCCGTCCGCCATCATCGAGACAGAGTCGCAATCGAGCGAGCTCTGCCGTGACGATCGGGTTCGCATCTACGATCCGGTCGAAGCGCGCGCGACGGGCCCGCGTTCATTCGCCGAATGCCGCCTCGGCAGCTTCACTGCCGTTCCCGGCGATTGATGCGAAAACGCGATGCGCTTCTACTTGCGGTCATGCTAGCGGCGCCCGCGAGTGCGCGGGAGACCAGCGCACGTTTCGGATGGTTCGATTATGAAGGAAAGGAGCTTGGGCCGCATCCCGGTCCGGGCCAATATCATAACCCCATCCTCCAGGGCTTTTATCCCGACCCCAGTCTAATCCGCGTCGGCGAGGAGTATTTTCTCGCGAATTCAACGTTCGCCTATTTTCCCGGAATTCCGATCTTTCGCAGCCGCGATCTCGTGCATTGGACGCAGATCGGCAATGCGATCGACCGGCCGGACCAATTCAACTTTGCGGGGCTCGGCGTCTCGGAAGGCATGTTCGCTCCTTCGATCAGCGAGCATGCTGGTACCTGGTATATCGTCAACGTTTGCGTCGGTTGCGGAGGAAACTTCGTCGTCACCGCAAAGAGCCCGGCGGGACCCTGGTCGAGCCCGACGTTCATCCATGGCCTCGATGGTGCGATCGACGCATCGCTGTTCTTCGATGAGGACGGCACTTCATGGATCGTCTACAACGGCCCGCCGCCAGGAAAGCCGCGCTACGACGGACACCGCGCCATCTGGCTGAGGCGCTTCGACACGAAGACGGGTCAACCAGCAAGTGAACCCGCGCTGCTCATCAATGGGGGCATCCGTCCAGACACGGATCCGGTTTGGATCGAAGGACCGCACATCTTCAAACGCAAAGGCTATTACTATCTCATTGCTGCCGAGGGAGGCACCGGCGAGAACCACTCGGAGGTCGTGCTTCGAAGCACGCATGTCGCTGGTCCTTACGCTCGTGGGCCCGCTAATCCGATCCTCACGCAAAGAGATCTGCCCAAGGGGCGACCAGCCGCGGTCACCTCGGCAGGCCATGCGTCGTTCGTCGTGACACCGAACGGCGATTGGTGGGCTGCGTTTCTTGCAACGCGTCCCTACGCTGACGACTTCTACAATACTGGACGTGAGACCTTCCTCTTGCCCGTAAGCTGGCAAGACGACTGGCCACTCGTCCTGCCGAGGGGTGAGGCTGTTCCCGCAATCCAGCAGCGACCCGACCTTCCACCTGAGCGGCAAGGCTCAATTCCCACGAGCGGCTCATTCAAGATCATCGACAAGTTCACCGAACGCAAACTGCCGCTCTACTGGATGATGCTTCGGACGCCGCGTCGTCGCTGGTATTCGATGAACGCGGGAATGCTCGAGCTAAAGGCCCGGCCAGTCAGTCTTGGTAGTCGTGGGAACCCGTCGTTTCTTGGCCGACGCCAACAGCATGCGGACGCGTCGGCATCGACGATGCTACGGTTTTGTCCGGCGAGGGATGGCGCACGTGCAGGCCTTGTGGCCCTTCAGAACGAAGCGAGCTGGTATTTTGTTGGGTTGGTTCGGCACGGGGACAAACTCAGTGTGACGCTCGATCGTCGATCGGCAACGGACCAGCCGCTCGACGGCGTGACACTGGTTTCGGTGCCGTTCAGGGCGCGCCGCGGCGCGCCGCTCTTCCTGAAGGTGCGCGCACGCGGCGCTCGCTATGACTTCTATTATGCGTACAAGCCCAATGATTGGCTGCCGTTGAAGCTCGGCGAAGACGGCACTCTCCTTAGCACGAAGAGAGCCGGCGGGTTTGTTGGTGCGATGCTTGGCCTCTACGCTTACCAACCAGGCGCAAAGGAGCGCGAATGAAGCTCTGGGTGGCTTGCGCGGCTGCCCTAGCCGGGCTTGCAGTGGTTCCTGCGCGGGCTGGACCGGCTGCCTCCATTCGCCTCAACCAGCTTGGCGAGCTCCCCGACGGGCCAAAGATTGCCGTCGAGCCGAACGCATCGGGCGAGCCCGTTGACTGGAAGCTCATCGACCGGGATGGACGCATTG
>DASRBJ010000257.1:0-3072 GCA_035653695.1 Sphingomicrobium sp. | reverse complement strand
GGTCTCTACATCTCACCCATTGCTCCGCTTGCGCTCGGATTCATTGCTGGCACGCTCACGGTCTTTCTCGGCATCGGCGGCGGTTTCATTCTCGTCCCGGCGATGATTTACCTGCTTGGAATGCCGGCACGGATCGTCATTGGAACGAGCCTCGTGATGATCCTTGCCGTCAGCGCGGCAACAACAATGGTGCATGCGCTGACCACACGTGCGGTCGACGCCGTGCTCGCAGGCTTGCTACTCGTAGGCGGCGTTATCGGAGCACAATATGGCGCACTGCTGACGCTGCGCCTGAAGCCCGACTTCGTCCGTCTTGCCTTGTCGCTAATCATCTTGCTCGTCGGCTTGAGGATGTTCCTCGGGTTGTTCTGGCATCCCGACGAGATATTCTCGATCGAATATCTGTGAGAGCTCGCGACGTCGCCCTTCTGGTTGCACTGCTTGCGCCGGTTGAATTAGCGGCCGACAAGCCCATCCTGGTACCGGACATTTCGGCAAGACAAGTGCAGATCCGGTACAGTTTCAACGGCGCCCAATTGCTGCTCTTTGGTGCGGTGGTCTATCCCGGAGGACGTCCGCCGGACCGACAAGTGGATATCGCGGTCGTGCTCCGAGGCCCCGTTCAACCGATACTGGTGCGGGAAAAGCAAAAAATCGCGGGGATCTGGATGAACGCGGATTCGAACCGGTTCCGCTCCGCGCCCTCCTTTTATGCCGTAGCCTCGTCGAGGCCGATTTCCCAATTGCTCGATGAGCGAACGGCCGCGATTTACGAGCTTGGTATCCACAATTTGCAACTTTCCCCCGGCGGAGGCGCATTACCCGAGAAGGAAAGGCGGTTCGAGGCTGGGCTTCTCGACCTTCGCAGCCGAAGGAATCTTTACCAGGAAAATCCGGCGGGAGTCGAAATCACCGGTGGCGTCCTATATCGCGCTGTAATCACGATCCCGAGCGAAGTCCCGGTCGGCACCTACACTGCGGAGACCTTCCTCATCGATCGTCACAAGGTGGTCGCTGCCGCAAGTCGCGACATACAGATCGACAAGTCGGGGTTCGAGCGGACAATTGCCGTCGCAGCGCGGCGCGATCGTTTCCTTTACGGCCTGATGTGCGTCCTTCTCTCGCTCACCCTTGGCTATGGGGCCGCAGCGGCATTTCGGCGCCGCTTTTAAGAGGCGTCCTCAAGTTAATCTTAACCGCTGTTGCTTATTCCGACGCGAGATCAGCGTGGGAGTATATCCATTGATGGATGAGCATAAGTCGAACCTGCACGATTTTCTCAATGAAGTCAGCAGTTTCAGTGCCGATGAAAGTCCAGCCGCACCAATGCCGTCGTTGGGACCGGCGCCGGGGCCAATCGGGACGGTAACCGAGATTGCCGGCTCCGGGTCGCAGATCAGGCTTGATGCCGCCGCAGTGACCGCGCTCCAATCGCACAAGGACCCGTCGATCGCGATGTCGGGCCAGGTCGGAAGCCAGATCAAGACGGTTGTTGGCAACAGCTGGCTGATCGCTAACGTCCGCACTTTGCGCGTCGGTGGAGAGGGCGAGCTTGTTGCTTTCGTCGACTTCCTTGGAGAGGGTAGCCGCGACTCTGTCGGCCGAATGATCAACTTCAGGCGCGGCGTTACGCGATACCCAATTCCCGGCGCTGAAGTGCTACCCGTCTCGACCGAGGACCTTCGTGCGGTGTTCGCGGCAACGGATGAACCACATATTGAGATCGGAACCGTCTATCCGACGGACGACATCCGCGGTGCTCTCTATGTCGATCCAATGCTTTCGAAGCATTTCGCGGTCTTGGGGTCGACCGGCACCGGCAAGTCGACCTCTGTCGCGCTCATCTTACACCGGATTTCACAGCTTTCACCCGAGGGTCACATCGTCATGATCGATCCTCACGGCGAATATTCGGCGGCATTCAAGGGATGCGGCGAGCTATTCAACGTCGATAATCTTCAGCTTCCCTATTGGCTGATGAATTTCGAAGAGCATTGTGAAGTCATCCTGACGACGCAGGGCCAGGAGCGCCAGCGCGACGCGGACATTCTCGCTAAGTGCCTTCTTGCGGCACGCACCAAGGGCAAGGACGTAAGCCAGTTCGGCAAGGTTACGGTCGACAGTCCAATTCCTTATCTGCTGACCGACCTCAATGCCATCCTGGTCAACGAAATGGGCAAGCTTGACCGCGCCGGTGACACGCTACCGTTCCAGCGCATCAAGACGAAACTGGACGAGTTGCGCGCGGATCCGCGTTACACCTTCATGTTCTCGGGCATGCTGGTCTCCGACTCGATGGGCAGCTTCATTGCACGGTTGTTTCGACTGCCTAGCCAGGGCCGTCCCATTTCGATCGTCGACGTGTCGGGAGTACCATCGGAAGTCACGTCGGTCGTTGTTTCCGTCCTCGCCCGGATGGTTTTCGATTACGCAATATGGTCGCGCACCGAAGCGCAGCGACCGCTGTTGTTAGTATGCGAAGAAGCCCATCGTTACGTTCCGAAGGACGAGAAATCCGGTGCTCAGTCCGTCCGGCGAATACTCGAGCGCATTGCCAAGGAAGGCCGCAAATATGGTGTGTCGCTGGGACTGATTACTCAGCGTCCCTCGGACCTTGCCGAAGGCGTGCTGTCGCAGTGCGGCACGATCGTCTCGATGCGCCTCAACAACGATCGCGACCAGGCTTGCGTTCGCGCAGCGATGCCCGAAGGAGCAAGAGGCTTTCTTGACGCGATCCCGGCACTTCGTAACCGAGAATGCATCGTCTGCGGCGAGGGCGTTGCTATCCCGATCCGCGTCCGCTTCGATGATCTCGAACCGGAGAAACGACCCGCATCGTCTGATCCGAGCTTTGCCCGGCTGTGGCGCGAGACGGGCGACGAGGAAGGGATTATCCAGCGGACGATCAAGCGCTGGCGAGGCCACGGCCGCTAGGCCCTTGTCCCTCTTGGGCTGACGCCTGCGCGCACCTATTCTTAGCTGCGCTTCGACGCGATGGTCATCAACGCGTCGAGGCGCAACTTGATGGCCTCGGCGAGACCGCGATCGACCACGGGCGCAGTGTCGATCCTC
>DASRBJ010000256.1:0-3880 GCA_035653695.1 Sphingomicrobium sp. | reverse complement strand
CGCAAAAAGCCCCACGACCGCAATGGCCCCAATACAGGAATCCGAGGCATCAAAAATCGGCGCTGCAATTGCATTCACTCCGGGCATTACCTCGCCCGCCGATTCGAGCCATCCCTGTCGCCTAGCGCGAGAAAGTTCACGGTTCAGCTTACGAAGTATTTTTTCGCCTTGTACGCTATCTAGAAGTTGGTCTGCCATCTCGCGTGGCAGGTGCGCGAGGATCGTTTTGCCTTGAGCTGACGAAGCGAAAGGTAGAAGACTGCCTACCCGCACTCCAATTTCCAGCATTGAGTTGCGGATGCTCGTAGCAACGACCCTCACCCCTGACCTTTCCAGCGCGGATAGGACGATCGTTTCACCCACTTCGTCACGCAGGTCCGACATTGGACCTTCTGCTGCTGCAAGCAGATTGTCTTCGTCAGCCGTAAGCTGGGCTAGCAGCTGCAGCTTGACACCGAGGCGATAGCGCGATGTCGCCGAATTCCTCCTGACGTAGCCGCGATCGAGAAGCGTCTGCAGGTGTCGGAAAACTGCACTTTTCGCGAGCCCGAGCTCCGTCGCGATAGCCGAAACGCCGATTTCTTTCGGTGCGAAAGCGACCGTCTCGAGAATATCGAGTGCAACTGCAGTGGATCGAACCCCGAAATCCACGGCCTAGACAGCCATCTTTCGTTCTCTGGTCGAGAACATCGTTCTATAGCATTATGCCGTGACTTTCCTTCCCCCGTCAAGCGAGTTTCGAGATCCGGTGACGTAAGGGGGTTCTTTGTCAGGCGAGAAAGGGGATACTCCAACTGTGGTGACGCTGCCCCCTGAATTGATCCAAGACGAATTGGAGTCTAGGCGGCGTGGACAAAATCCATTGACGCAAGAATCTCGTTTTGATTCAAGGCTGCAGATTCGAGGAGGCAGCCTTGAGCCGTGGCGACCTGACGGAGTCGGAGTGGCGCGTATTGAAGATTTTGTTGCCGGTTGAGCGAGAGCCGGGGAAGCGCGGGCGAGGCCGGCCGCCCGACGACAATCGCAACATCATCAACGGCATCTCGTGGCGGCTGCGTACCGGTGCGCCGTGGCGCGATGTGCCGGAAAAGTACGGCAACTGGAACTCGATCGATCGGCGCTTTCGGCGCTGGAGCGCCTGCGGTGTCTGGCAGAGTGTGGCCATCGCTCTCGCCGAGACGATGGCCGAGAGCGGACACTACAACATCGACTCAACAACGGTTCGGGCTCACGTCTCGGCAGCGGGCGGAAAAGGGGGATTCATCGACGAGCTCTTGGCCGCTCGCGGGGCGGGTTCACCCGTCAAATTCATTGTATCGGCGATGCCCGAGGCCGGCCGATCGCCTTCCATCTCACGCCCGGCGAAGCGGCGGACTGCAAGAGCGATGAGGCGCTGATCGATCTCCCCGAGCAGGCGCCGGATGCCCTTCTTGCCGACAAGGCTTACGACACCGACGCGATCCGAGCCGATTTGAAGCAGCGCCGGATCAAACCCGTGATCCCTCCGAAATCAAACCGCATTAAAACAATCCGCTACAGCAAGCGCCTCTATCGTCAGCGCACTTGCATCGAGCGGGTGCTCGGCCACCTCAAGATCAACCGCGCCGGCGCCACGCGATATGACCAGCTCGCCGAGAGTTTCCTCGGCATGCTATTCATCGCATCAGCACGTTACTGGATCAAATTTGTCCACGCGGCCTAGGCCTCGGGAAGGACCCAGACGATGAAGCGCAAGGGGCACACGGAAGAGCAGATCATTGCGATTCTGAAGGAACACGAGGCCGGGATGAAGGCGGCCGATCTGTGCCGCAAGCACGGGATCAGCGATGCGACCTTTTACAACTGAACAGCCAAGTACGGCGGGCTTGAAGTCTCCGAGGCCAAGCGGTTCAAGGGGCTGGACAGCGAGAACGCTAGGCTGAAGAAGCTTTTGGCGGACGCCATGCTCGACAACGCGGCGCTGTAGGACCTGCCGGCAAAACAAAATGGTGACGCCCGCTGGCAAGCGAGAGGCCGTCGGTCACCTGGGCTCTGCGTTCGAAATGAGCGGGCGACGGGCGTGTAGGACCATCGGCTGTGTGCGGATGACCGTATGCTACCGCTCGCGTCGACCGGACGACACAGCCCTGCGGATGAGGCTGCGAGCCTTGGCGCACGAACGCCGGTGCCTCGGCTACCGGCGCCTGCACGTTCTGCTACGGCAGGAGCGCTTTACGGTGAACCACAAGTGGCTATTCGGCTCTACCGCGAGGAAGGGCTGCAGGTCCGCCGGCGATCCGGCCCAAAGCACGCGTTGGGCACGGGCACGCACGATGATCGTGCCGCAGCTTCCGAACGAGCGCTGGTCGCCCGACTTCGTATCCGATCGGTTCATTGACGGCCGCCGGCTTCGTATCCTCGTCGTGGTCGACGACTGCACGCGCGAGTGCCTGGCGCTGATCCCCGACACTCCAATCGTCGGCATCCGAATCGTGCGCAAGTTCGATCGGCTCGTCGGCGAGCACGGCACCATCGTCAGCGAGAACGGCACCGAGTTGACTTCGAACGCCATTCCACAATGGGCCGACCGTAACAAACTCGCCTGGCATTACATCGCACCGGGCAAGCTGGTCCAGAACAACTTCGTCGAGTCCTTCAACGGCCGTCTGCGCAACGAGCTTTTCAACGAGACGCTGTTCCGATCGCTGTTACATGCGCGCGCCGCGCTCGAGGCTTGACGAACCGATTACAACACGGCCGGGCCTCACGCGCAGCTCGGCTGGATGAGCCCTAGGGTCTGTACTCAATAAGGATTCCGTGGCGGGCGAAGGTGTGAGTCAAGGCCTCCGAATCGACGGAGGCCTTGTTGATGATGAGGCAGCTTTATTGGCTCAGTGACAGGGGATGGGAACGGCTGGAACCGCTGTCGCCGCGCGGTCGGCGCGGTGCGCGTCGGGTGGATGACGGGCGCGTCATCAGCGGGATCGGGAATATGCTGCGCTCAGGCGCGCGCTGGCGCGACTGCCCGCCGGAATACGGCCCCTACACGACCGTCTATAACCGCTTTAACCGCTGGAGCCGGCAGGGGCTCTGGTTCGATATCTTCGAGGTTTTGACGGCTCGACAGGCATCATTGCCAGCGCGGCCATTGACAGTTCCCACATCAAAGCACACCGCTCGGCAGCGGGCGGAAAAGGGGGCCTTCCGCGAAGCTATCGGCCGCTCGCGCGGCGGCCGCACCACGAAAATCCACGCGCTGACCGACGAGCAAGGCAGGCCACGTGTCCTGCTGCTCTCGCCCGGCAACGTCAATGATATTGCAATGGCCTCGACCGTGGTTTCCGCGAGCCCGGCCAATCAAGCGTCCCATCGCCGACAAGGCCTACGACGCCAACGGCCTGCGCCGGCTTCTCGCCGATCAAGGGGCCAAGGCCGTCATTCCCTCCACCGCCAGCAGCCGCCGACCGATCGGCTACAGCAAGATCGCCTATCGCCAACGCAATCTCATCGAACGGATGTTCGCTCGCCTCAACGACTTCCGCCGCATTGCGACCCGCCCGCTACGATATGCTCGCCAGAAACTTCCTGGCCAGTGCCATACTCGCCGCAACCGTCATCTCGTAGCTCAATTGAGTCCGGATCCTAGCGCCGTACCGGTTCGGTCGGCGCCAGATCGCGCATTCGGTTCAATCCCAGCCGGCGCAGGATTCGGCTGACGGTTACCGAAGATATACCGAATTCGACGGCTATCTGCTTGCCTGTGTAGCGCTGGCGGCGCAAACCCTCGATGGCGTCACAGGTGGCGACCGGCGTTTGGTCTGGCGATGAAAGAGCTCTTGAGGAGCGGTCGCGCAAGCCATCGACTCCCTCCGCGCGGAACCGCGCGACCCACTTGGCCACC
>DASRBJ010000255.1:0-2629 GCA_035653695.1 Sphingomicrobium sp. | reverse complement strand
CGAAGCGTGCCTGATTGGCTGCGGCTGTGGCGGCAGCGGTTCCGGAAGAAGATCGATTTTCGTTGGAGGGTCGAAGATGATCTTTGACGGCAGATCCATCTTGGCGCTCATCACGAAGGCGAGCAGCGCGACATGGGCGCTGATGATTACCAGCATGGCGTTGGGGCTGGACGGGCGCGCGGCGATCTGGCGGCGGCCTGCGGCATATTCGAGCATTTCGAACCTCCTCTCCCAAGTGGCTCGGCGCTTCGGCATGTTACAACATTACACAATCCTGGAAAAGAGGCTTTGTTCCGATTCTGTTGAGTCGAGAGTTAACGTCGCGCGGCGGCTTCGAGGCGCTGGACCGCGCGGCCCTTGCCCATTGCGCGGACGAGCCCCGCCATCTCCGGTCCGCTTTCGCGACCGGTCAGCGCAAGGCGAAGCGGATGGAACAGCTCGCGGCCCTTCTTGCCCGTGGCTTGCTTCACCTCATCGGTAAGCGCACGCCAGGGTTCCTGGGCCCAGTCGAGCTTCTCGGCAATTACTGCAGCGTCCTTGACCAGCAGGCGTTCGTCATGCGGCAGATCCGGAGCCTCGATTTCTCCGTGCAGCACGGAGAACCAGGATGCGAAATCGCTGACGCGGGTAAGGTTCGGCCTGAGCAGCAGCCAGTCCCCCTCGCTCGCACCTTCCGGCAAGCGGTCGGCGACGGCGCCATAATCGAGCCGGTGGAGCAGCCTCGCGTTGACCAGCTCGACCTCGTGCGGATCAAAATGGGCAGGCGCGCGGCCGAAGGTCGAAAAATCGAATGTTTCCGCGAGCTCGTCGAGTGACGCGATCGGCTCGACCGGTTGCGACGTGCCGATCCGCGCGAGCACGTCGAGCAGCGCCATCGGCTCGACCCCTTCTTCGCGCAAGTGCTCCGCGCCGTACGAACCCAGCCGCTTCGACAGCTTGCCTTCGCTGGCGACAAGCAAGGCCTCATGGGCGAACTGCGGCGGCTTCGCGCCCAGCGCCTCGAACATCTGCATCTGGACGGCGCTGTTCGTGACATGATCCTCGCCCCGTACGATGTCGGTGATATCGAGGTCGATGTCGTCAATGACGCTTGGCAGGAGATAGAGCCAGCTGCCGTCCTCGCGCCGTACGATGGGGTCGCTCAGAAGCTTGGGGTCGAAGCGCTGTTCGCCGCGGATCAGGTCGACGACGAGTATCGGCGCATCATGGTCGAGCCGAAAGCGCCAGTGCGGAGCGCGGTCTTCCGGCACCGGTGCGTCCAAAGGCTTGCGCTCGTACACCGGAGGGAGGCCGCGGCCGAGCAGCACCTTCCGCCTGAGCTCCAGCTCCTCCGGCGTTTCGTAGCAGGCGTAGACCCGCCCCGCTTCCTTCAGCCGCTCGAACTCGCGTTCATAGAGATCGAACCGCTCAGACTGCCTGACGACGTGGTCGGGCGCGAGCCCCAGCCAGTCGAGATCGTCGCGGATCGCAGCATCGAACTCGGGGGTCGAGCGCGCCCGGTCGGTATCGTCGATCCTGAGGATGAATGTCCCGCCATATTTCTTCGCGAACAGGAAATTGTGCAGCGCCGTGCGGATATTGCCGACATGCAGCCGGCCGGTCGGCGACGGAGCGAAGCGGGTGACGACGGACATGCGCGCGGACTAAGGCGTGGACCCCGACATGACTAGCGCGTTGTCGAAAGCGGGCTGCTGCGTCGAGATTGATTTCCAGCTTTCAGGGTGAAGAGCGTGCGATGTTGCCGGTTCGCCAAATTTCATCACAACTGTGAGCGGGAAAGGTGGCTTGCCCGCCGTGGCCGTCCGCGGAAGCAATCGGAGCGATGCGAAGTCTTTTCCCGATGGTCTCGAGCGCAGCGGCGGCAAGCTGGATTCGGCTTAGGTCTCGCAGTGCCTGCGCACCAGCGGCGCGCATACTCGCCCGGTCAGCACCTTCGAGCGTTCCATAGCGCGGGTTCAGCAGCGCGAATTTCGTCCATTGATCACCAAGATCTCTGGCTACGGTTAAATCTCTTTCCGCAATGACGTTGGCCGCAAAGAATTCTTCCATGCGCTTTGCGCCGTACTTGTCGCGCATGGGAAGGGCGACCGCAGGCGGAATCGGTTCAACAGTGTAACCAGCAAGGGCCGGCAGCGTGAGATAGTCGTCTGGGTACCGGTGGCCGCTGTCGATGGCTGCAATCATGGAAAGCATACGTTCGCGGAAGCAAGGGGGAGCAGCGGTCCAAACGCGGTCGAACTGCTGCGTACGGCCGATCTGATATTCGACCCGAGCATTTTCTTCCGTGACTTGGCGATCGATCTCACGATCGTGCATCCACTCGCCAAGCGACTGAGCGACGAGGACGCCGGCCACAACGACCACGAATTCAAAGACAAAAAGGCGCGCCGTATGCTGGCCGTTACCCTCAAACCACCAGTGCCGGACTGTCCGGAACATTCCCGTCGCCCTCCCCCGAACGACGTAGCTGTAGCAGCTATTTGCCGCTCCGGAAGAAATTGCTGATCGGATAGCGACGATCGCGGCCGAAGTTGCGGCTGCCGATCTTCACGCCCGGAGGCGCCTGGCGACGCTTGTACTCGGCCTTCAGCACCTTGGATTCGATGTCGGCAACGAGCCCGATGTCCTC
>DASRBJ010000254.1:0-7901 GCA_035653695.1 Sphingomicrobium sp. | reverse complement strand
CGATGAGGCGCCAAGGCTTTCGGAACTCGCTCTTGCGGTTGGCTATGCGCCGCACCACTTCCAGCGCATCTTCAAGCGCGACCTCGGCGTATCTCCGGCTGAATATGCGCGCGGTTTGCGCAGCCGCCGGACGGAACAGGCGCTGAAGGCAAATGAGCGTGTCACCGATGCCGTTTACGAGGCGGGCTATTCGGGCCCGAGCAGCTTTTACACTGACGCGAAGGAGAGGCTCGGCATGACACCTTCAGCATGGCGCGATGGGGGCCGTGGAGAAACCATCCGCTGGACCCATTTTGACAGCCCTCTTGGGAAGATGTTCATTGCCGCGACAAGCAAGGGTATCTGCCGCCTTACGTTCGATGATGACGAACAATCGCTGAAGCGGCTGTTCCCCAACGCCACGATCATCGAAGATAAGGGCGGTCTTAAGGAGCTAGTCGAAGGAGCGCTCGCAGCTATCCAACAGCCACTTAGGATGCCGGATCTTCCGATCGACGTCGCGGGGACTGCATTCCAGGAAGCTGTCTGGCGCGAGCTTCGAAGAATCCCGCCCGGCGAAACCCGCAGCTATGCACAAATCGCGGCCGCGGTCGGCCATCCCAAAGCCGTTCGCGCCGTTGGATCGGCAAACGGCGACAATCATGTCTGCGTTCTTATTCCCTGTCATCGCGTGATCCGTAGCGACGGAAGTCTTGGCGGCTATGGCGGCGGGATTGATCGCAAGAAGAAACTTCTCGAAGCGGAAGGCATTGCGGCGGAAAGCCCACGCCTCATTTAAGCCTCTGTGTTGACACCATAATACACCAACTCTAGCGCTCTCTTCGTTCTTGAGGGAGGATGCGTGACCCGGCGCTTTGGTTTCCGGCTGGCGACTGAGGGAAGCTGGCGCGATTTCCTTGATTTCCCGCTCGTTGCACTCGCAATTGCTGTTGCGCTCTTCATCGGAGCTTCCGAAATCGGGCAGGCGCTCGCTTCGCTCATCAGTCTACCAACGCAAGCCGGTCAAACGTGGCTGACAAATGCGCTCGTGCTTGGCGTCATTCTGACGACGTACAAGGTGGCGATCGTTCGCCTCGGCGCGTTCCCGCGCGATGATCTCACCTACTCCGGTGCAGTGGTCAATGTTGGAGCAGGGATCCTCATCGGCTTTCTTCTGATGGCCGCCTCGGTCGGCATTGCTGCAATATCGCATGTCTATCATCTCCTTGGTGAGGGTGACAGCAGCGAGCTCATCCACGAGCTGGTCACGACCGGGGTCATGACTGCGTTCACGGAAGAGATTGTCTTTCGTGGAATCCTGTTCCGCTGGCTCGAGGAGCTTGGTGGAACCTGGGTTGCACTCATTATGTCCTCGGCTTTGTTCGGGATGGCGCACGTTTTCAATGCAAACGCGACCTGGTTCGCTTCGCTCGCCGTTGCAATCGAAGGCGGATTTCTTCTCGGCGGCGCTTATATGCTGACACGAAACCTGTGGTTGCCGATCGGCATCCATGCCGCTTGGAACGTGACGCAGGGCGAGGTCTTCGGCGTGCCAGTCTCCGGCGGACCCGTCCATGGCCTCGTTAGGGCGAGGCTTGCTGGGCCGCCGCTCCTTTCCGGTGGTGGCTTCGGCCTCGAAGCGTCGCTGATCGCCTTGGTTATTGCCGCTGCCGTAGGTGCCTGCTTCGTTTGGCTCGCGATTCGCCGCGGCGAAATCGTCCGCCCAGCGTGGGTTCGCGGCTCGGAGCCGGCTGACGAGCTCGGACAATCTTGATTGGATGACGCGGCAGGTCCGCTCGCACCCTTGCGAGTAGTCACTCGCGCTTTCGGCCGGGGTCGCTCGCACTCGCGGATAATTGCGGATGAAGAGCAGAATTCTCAGAGGAAACTGTAGGGGTCGACATCGACGCTGACACGGACCCTGCTGCTCCAGTCGAGCGAAGCAAGCCAATCGCGGATCACGTCCTGAACATCAAGACTGCGCCTTGCGTGCACCAGCAGGCGCTGGCGATGCCGACCGCGCAGCATTGCGAGCGGCGCCGGCGCTGGTCCGAACACGGCCATTCCCTCGACATCAGGAGCGGCGCGACCAATTTTTCGCGCGACGGCTTCCGCTTCGCCAGCGTCCTCTGCTGAAACGATCATCGCGGCAAGTCGACCAAAGGGCGGCATGGCCGCTTCGCGGCGGGCATCCGTTTCGGCGGCATAGAAGCCCGCTATGTCGCCGTTCACCAGCGCCGCAATGACTTGCGCTTCAGGATCATGAGTCTGCACGAACACTCGGCCCGGCTTGTCGCCGCGCCCGGCACGACCGGCAACCTGCTGGATCTGCTGGAAGCTTCGTTCCGCCGCTCGAAGGTCGCCACCGGCAAGGCCGAGATCCGCATCAACGACGCCAACCAGCGTGAGGTTGGGGAAGTGATAGCCCTTGGTAATCAGCTGCGTGCCAATGACGATGTCAATTGCTCCGGCTTCCATTGCACCCACGAATTCCGCCGCGCGAAGGGGCGACCACATGGTGTCGGAGGTGACAAGCGCCGTTCGCGCATCGGGGAAGAGATCGGCAACCTCATCCGCGATGCGCTCGACGCCGGGTCCGCAGGCAACAAGGCTATCTTCTTCGCCGCACTCGGGACAGGCGTTCGGCGGGGGCATGACATGGCCGCAATGGTGGCAAGCGAGGCGGTGCATGAGGCGGTGCTCGACCATCCAGGCCGTACAGTTTGGGCATTGGAAGCGGTGGCCGCAGTGACGGCACAAGGTGAGAGGCGCAAAGCCCCTTCGGTTGAGGAACAGAAGCGATTGTTCGCCGCGCTCGAGATTTTGGTGAAGCTCGTGCACGAGCCGCGGCGCAAGCCACCGGCCCCTCGGCGGAACATCCTGCGTAAGATCAATGGCGCTGATGTCGGGAAGTGACGCTCCAGCAAAGCGCATCGGTAGGCTGACCTCGCGATACCGGCCGATTTCCACCATGTGCTTGCTCTCGATGGGAGGCGTCGCCGTCGCAAGTATTACCGGTATGTCCTCGAACTTGGCGCGCATCACGGCCGCGTCGCGCGCGTGATAAAGGACGCCTTCTTCCTGCTTGAACGAGGGTTCATGCGCTTCATCGACAATGATGAGACCGAGGTTCGGGTAGGGGAGAAAGAGCGAGGAACGTGCGCCGACCGTCACGGCTGCCTCGCCGCTCGCGATGCCACGCCAGGCCCTTCGGCGCTGCGATGAGCGAAGATCTGAGTGCCATGCAACCGGCTGACAGCCAAAGCGCGTTTCGAAGCGTTTGAGAAACGGCTCCGTCAGTGCGATTTCGGGCAGCATGACTAAGGCCTGTTTGCCTTCGCGTAGGCACTGCGCAATCGCTTCAAAATAGACCTCCGTCTTTCCCGAGCCAGTGACGCCGTCGAGAAGGACCGGATCAAACCCCTTTCCAATCGCCGAAGAGAGGCTTGATGCAGCAAGTTGTTGCTCGGGATTGAGGTCCGGTGAAGCATGGTCAGGGTCCGGAAGAGCGAGCGGCCGGTCGCCATCGACAGTAACTGGCTCCAGCGTGCCGGCAGCGACTAGTCCGCGAAGAACAGCATCGCTGACCTCGGCATGGCGCGCAAGCTCGCGGATCGTCCCCTGACGACCAACGATTGCGCGCAGCGCCTTTTCGCGCTGGGCGGTCGAACGCGTTGGAGGAATTCCCGTTGGCCGATATTCGGTCAGCTGGCGCGGCCCATCGAGCGCCGCTGACGATGGGAGAACCATCCGCAGCACGGCGCCGAGTGGAGCGAGGTAGTAATCCGCAGCCCACTCGCAGAGCCTCCGGAGCGGCGCGGGGACGGCCGGAGCATCGAGCAGCGTTGCAAGAGGCCGCAGCCTTGCGTCGGCGACTTCGCTCGTAGGAAGTCGCTCAGCTTCCCATGCGACACCCAGCAATTGTCGTGGACCGACTGGTGCAACGACGATCGAACCTGGTTCGACGCAAAGCCCATCGGGAACACGGTAATCGAGCGGCCCAAGTGCAGCATTGATGGTGACGACACGGGCACGGCGCATGGTGCGCGCTAGATCGAGTCTGTTTGGGCGAAAGGCAACCGCTGCCGTCGGATTGCCACCGACTCACGCGAGCGGGCCTGTAACGGACGAGCGAACGACAAGTGAAGAGAACTGACGGGGGAAAAGGCTAACGACCACGCTTCTTTCGGTGGTGATCAAAGTCCAGCACCGCGGACTCATCCTCCGGCTGAAGGAGGCCAAGGCGTCGCGCCACCTCCTGATAAGCCTCCTCCACTCCACCGAGATCCTGGCGGAACCGATCCTTGTCGAGCTTCTGGTTGGTCTTGATGTCCCACAGCCGGCAGCCGTCGGGGCTGATCTCGTCGGCGAGAATTACGCGCGCGTAATCGCCCTCCCAGACGCGCCCGAACTCGAGCTTGAAATCGATGACTCGAATGCCGATCGCAGCGAACATCCCGGACAGAAAATCGTTCACGCGAATTGCCATGTCCGCGATGTCGTTCATCTCGTCCTGTGTTGCCCAACCAAAGCAAGCAATATGCTCATCGGCGATCATTGGATCGCCAAGAGCGTCGTCCTTGTAATAATATTCGATGATCGTTCGTGGGAGCTGCGTGCCTTCTTCGATGCCCAGTCGCTTCGACAGTGAGCCCGCTGCGACGTTTCTCACAACAACTTCAATCGGGATGATTTCCACCTGCCGGATCAGCTGCTCGCGCATATTGAGGCGACGGATGAAGTGGGTGGGGACACCGATTGCCGCGAGCGATGTGAAGATATGCTCCGAGATGCGATTGTTGATTACCCCCTTGCCGCTGATCGTGCCGCGCTTCTGCGCATTGAAAGCGGTCGCATCATCCTTGAAATACTGGATGAGCGTTCCGGGCTCGGGACCCTCGTAAAGGATCTTGGCCTTGCCCTCGTAGATCTGGCGGCGGCGAGCCACGGTTCGCGTCACTCCAACGGACATTGAGAAGGAGCGGGCGCTATAAGCGAGGAGGGCGGCACGTGCTAGTCCGCCCTGCTCTTAAGCATTCAGTTAAACCGCGTGCCCTTCGAACTTGCAGCCCACGGTTCTGAATATTCGATCCGATTCAGCACGTTGAAGGCGTTTGCTGCGGCCGCGCCAAGGCGCGCGATAAAGTTCGCAATTTCCGCGTTCAGGGCACGGCGGCCTGCCTGGTAGTCGCGGTCAAACAAATCGTCGACCATGGTCAATTCCTTCCTTGCTCCAAAGGATCAAAGGGCGATCGGAAATCCATCGATACGGTCATTGGCAGCGCTCAGTGCTTGCTCGATCAGCTCGAGGCGACGCGCATCGGTGAGCGCGTGCCACGAACGTGCCGTCGAACGCGCCGAGGTCACTTTCGCGAGTTGCTCGGCTGGACCATGTTCGATGAACGCACGGGTGCTAAGGCCATAAGCCATGGCAACTCTCCTTTCCTGCTAGTGGTCGCCGGTGGGCGGGCTGTCGAGGGGAGCAATTGTCCCACCGGCGACTTGATTTGCAGTTAGATATTCTGCATTCGTTCCGCCAATCAAACGCTTCGCGGCGGCGATAAGATGGGCTTATCAACTCACCTGTCATAGTGGCATTTCGACGGGGATCGCGACAGAAAGGTGAGCTAATGCGGCGACTTCCGCCCTTGGCAGCGATTCGAGCATTCGAAGCGGCTGCTCGCGCCGAGAATTTCACTGCTGCAGCAGCCGAGCTTGGGATGACCCAGGCAGCCGTATCTTATCAGGTGAAGAGCCTTGAGGAACGGCTCGGCTCGCCCTTGTTCGTGCGGGAAAAAGGAAGGGCGCGCCTGACGCCGCTTGGGCAGCGATTATTGCCGGCATTGTCCAGTGCCTTCGATTCGATCGAGGCAGCTTTTGCGAGCCATCGCGAAGAAGACGAATCACTTCTCACGATCACGACGACGCACACTTTTGCGAATACCTGGCTCGCCTGGCGCCTTGGCGCATTCCAGATGGCACATCCCGACCTCGCCGTGAGGATGACAACAAGCAATGAGGTGTGTGACCTCCGCGGCGGCGATGCGGACGTTGCGATCCGTGCCGGGAACGGCGGCTGGGAAGGGCTTGATGAAATTCGGCTCTTCGAATCGGCGTTTACGCCAATGACGAGCCCGGATTGGTTGCTCGAGGTTGAGCGGAAGATCGGCCGAAAACTCCAGCCGCAGGACGTCCCGCAGGAAAAAAGGATCAATCCGACCGACGAATGGTGGCAGCAGTGGTTCAGCGACAATGGCGTCCCGACCGACGACGCGCTGTTGCGGCAAGCTGGCATTCGCCTCGAGAACCAAGCAAACGAGGGCCATGCGGCAATGGCTGGACTCGGCTTTGCCCTGCTGACACCCTTGCTCTGGAAGGGCGACGTTGCCGCGGGCCGCTTGTCTGTTCCCTTCCCAGACCGGGTATCGACCCGTGGCTGGGCCTATTGGCTCGCTTATCCGCGCGAGCGTCGCATGGTGCCCAAGGTCAAGAGGTTCCGTGAGTGGCTCGTCGCCGAGATGCGAAAGGCAATCGACGAGCTCGACGGCGGTTGGGCAAGTTCCGGGCGCGTTCCGGCGGCATTCCGGCAGGTAGGCTGATCCGCCGCCGCGCGTCTCCATTGGCGACGGCGGCGATCGCTATCGGTTTAGAAAGGCCCCTACATCGTTGGTGAACAGAAAACGCGCGGCACCTGCTCGAACGGCTGGCGGTCGAGATCAGCCCTTGGTAGCGACGACGAATGGCTGATCCCGACATTTCGAGCGTCATCGAAACACCGTTCGATGCTGCACTTTCCGAACGCTACCTTGTCTACGCACTGTCAACCATCACGGCGCGCTCGCTTCCGGATGTTCGCGACGGATTGAAACCGGTGCATCGCCGGCTCTTGTGGGCAATGCGTCTCCTGAGGCTCGATCCCGCCGGTGCCTATAAGAAGTCCGCGCGAGTGGTCGGCGATGTCATCGGCAAGTATCATCCGCATGGCGATCAGTCGGTCTATGACGCAATGGTACGGCTCGCTCAGGACTTTGCACTGCGATACCCACTCGTCGACGGTCAGGGCAATTTCGGCAACATCGACGGCGATAATGCTGCGGCCTATCGCTATACGGAAGCTCGTCTGACCGCGGTTGCGATCCAGCTGATGGCTGGCCTCGATGAAGGCACGGTTGATTTTCGTCCGACCTATAATGGCGAGGAAGAAGAACCGGAGGTCTTTCCCGGGCTTTTCCCCAATCTGCTGGCGAACGGTGCAAGCGGAATTGCGGTCGGCATGGCGACGTCGATTCCACCGCATAATGTCGCCGAGTTGATCGATGCTGCGGTCCATCTTGTCGATAATCCGAAGGCCGAGGATCGCACCCTCATGGACTTTGTCGCCGGACCCGATTTCCCGACGGGCGGCGTGCTGGTCGACAGCCGAGAATCGATTGCCGAGGCCTATGCAACCGGTAGAGGCTCCTTCCGACTTCGCGCGCGCGTTGAAGTGGAGCGCGAGAAAGGGGGCGGATGGCATCTCCTCGTCAGCGAAATCCCGTACGGTGTTCCGAAGGCCAAGCTGATCGAGCAGATTGCACAACTGATCGCCGATAAGAAGTTGCCGATCCTTGCGGATGTGAAGGACGAGAGCGACGAACAGGTGCGCCTGATCCTTGAACCTCGCGCACGAACGGTCGACCCCGACCTGCTGCTTGAGAGCCTCTATCGCCTAACGGATCTCGAGGTCCGGTTCCCGCTCAATCTCAATGTTCTTGACGCAAGCAGAACCCCGGGAGTCATGAGCCTTAAGCAGGCGCTTGCCGCCTGGCTCGCCTTCCAGATCGAGGTTCTCGTCCGACGGAGCCAAGTTCGTGTCGGCAAGATCGACGATCGCACGGAATTGCTCGATGGCTTCCTTGTTGCCTACCTCAACCTCGACCGGG
>DASRBJ010000253.1:0-2749 GCA_035653695.1 Sphingomicrobium sp. | reverse complement strand
CGGCCCGAGTGAAATCCGCGGCCACATCGGCAGCACATGGGTACTCGTCCGGGCCAAAGATATGGGAGCGATAGCCAAGCTGGGCTGCGGCGATTGAAAGCATGCGCCCGAGCTGACCGCCGCCGAGAATGCCGATGCTCGATCCAGGTGGTATCATTCGGGCGATTCGGCAACCGAGCGCGTCTGCGCGTCGCGCCAGGCGTCGAGCCGTCGCGCCAGGGCCTCGTCGTAATTTGCGAGCATCGATGCTGCAAGAAGCGCCGCGTTTATTGCACCCGCCTTGCCGATTGCAAGCGTGCCCACCGGAACCCCGGCTGGCATCTGCACGATCGACAGGAGACTATCCATCCCCTTCAGTGACTGGCTCTCAATCGGCACGCCGAGCACTGGAACCGAGGTCATCGATGCCGCCATTCCCGGCAGGTGCGCGGCACCCCCGGCGCCCGCAATGACAACTTTCAGCCCGCGTTCCTTGGCCGAATGTGCATAATCATACAGCCGGCGGGGAGTTCGATGTGCCGATACGATCTTGCGCTCATGCGGGATTGCGAGCTCGTCGAGTGTTTCGGCGGTGTGGCGCATCGTTTTCCAGTCGGAATTACTGCCCATGATGATGCCGACAACCGACTTTGTCATCGTCCCGCCTTGATCCAGTCGTAGAAAGCGGCTCGTTTAGGTGTGCTATTCGGGCTACGCAATCGGAGCTTTGCGGCGCGAAATTGGTTGTGACTCGCATGCGTCGGAAAACGAGCATTTTCAGGGCTGTAGAATCGCGCTATGGAAAGGGAACAGACAAGAGCGAGGGCTCAGGGGCAATGTCTGATCAACTAACCGACGTCGTCGACGTCGACGATCATGATCGGCTGATTCGGGAAATCAGCCAATTGAGAGGGAAAGTTGCGCGCTTGCAGGAGCGCGTGGAGCAGCTCGACCAGCTCGCACACCAGGATTCGCTGATCAACTTGCCGAATCGGCGAGGATTCATGCGTGAGCTCGAGCGGCTGATCGCTCGAGTCGACCGCTACGGCCTCAAGGCGGCGATGCTGTTTGTCGACGTGGACGGCTTGAAGATCATCAATGACACGTTCGGCCACCGAGCCGGTGACGAGGCGCTGATCCAGGTTGCGAATCTGCTTTCGAAGGGGGTTCGACACAGCGACGTTGTCGCTCGCATTGGAGGTGACGAATTTGGGATCCTCCTCGAGTGCGCGGATGAGGACGCCGCGCAAGAAACGGCCGCTCGGCTGATTGAGCAGATTTCAGCCTGTGAGTTCCTGCACGATGGCGAACCGCTACCGCTCGGTGTGGCGATTGGCGTCGGGATGATCGATTGTCTCGACACGCCCGAAAGTGTCATGGAACGGGCAGACGAGGCGATGTATCGGCGGAAGGCGGCGGCCTAGATAAGTTAGGTGACGCGGCGGCTAATCCGTCACGCGTCGTCGAGATAGTAGCGTGCCTCGACGGAAAGGTCCGTCGAAAGGTCGTAGACGATCGGTTTGCCAGTAGGAATCTCGAGGCTCAAGATGTCATCATCGCTGATGTTCGAGAGATATTTGACGATCGCTCGAAGCGAATTGCCATGGGCGGCAACGAGCACGCGCTTACCGCTCTTGAGTGCTGTGGCGATCTCGCGTTCGTAATAGGGAACGGCGCGCGTGATCGTGTCCTTGAGGCTCTCAGTCCGGGGTACGTCGACCTCGCGATACCGGCGGTCTTGGCTGACGTCGTAGCGGCTTCCGAGCTCGAGCGGCGGCGGAGGGACGTCGTACGAACGGCGCCAGATCTTAACTTGTTCGGCGCCAACTTTCTCGACCATCTCTTGCTTATTAAGACCAGTGAGTGCGCCGTAATGGCGCTCGTTGAGATGCCAGTCCTTGGTAACTGGAAGCCACAAACGCTCAAGCTCGTGGAGGACGAGATCGAGGGTTCGAATAGCCCGGGTGAGCACGCTTGTGAAACAACAGTCGAAGTCGAATCCCTTTTCGCGCAACTTGGCGCCTGCAAGGCGTGCTTCCTCGATGCCTTGAGCCGAGAGGTCGACGTCCCACCAGCCGGTGAAGCGGTTCTCGAGATTCCACTGCGATTGTCCGTGCCGCAGCAACACCAAAGTCGGCATTACGCAGCCTCGGTATGCTTCGTCTTGGTGCGCTGCGACTTTGCGTCCTTGAGCCTTGGCAGAATGGCGTGAAGGGCATCAATGCAGGCATAGGCGAGGTATTTCGATCGCTGCGGTGACCAGCCATAGACCGCATCCGGCAAGTCGAAATTATCCTTGAAGGGCATTTCCAAGGTCATCGAGACACAGCCGTAACGCTCGGCGAGCTGCGTCGTCGACATGGACATGTTGGCCTGCCCGGGCGCGGGAATTTCATAACCCTGTTGCCGTTGGAAATCGGGCGAAAGGCGCTCGAGAGTCTCGCTGAAAAGATTGAACAGCTGCTGCTGCCGGTCCGTCAGCGAAGGTATGCCTTCGAAACCTGCGAGGAAGTTTGCCGGAATGGCCTCGTCGCCGTGAACGTCCATCGCAAAATCGGGGGGCGTGTCGTCCATTGCGTTACGCACACAGAGCACTTCCGGGCTCTTTTCCGGAGAAGGAGCATGCCATTCACGGTTTAGATTGACGCCCACCGCGTTCGTTCGCAGATGTCCCCGGCGCGATCCATCGGGGTTCATGTTGGGAACGACGTGGAACGTGCATTCCGTTCTGAGAACCCGCGCAACAGGATCATCCTCGTCCGTGAGCTTT
>DASRBJ010000252.1:0-4960 GCA_035653695.1 Sphingomicrobium sp. | reverse complement strand
CGGAACTCCAAAGCGCTGCTTGACGGCTGCCAGTATTTCGAGGCCCTTGTCCATTCCGGGTCCCCGGAAGGAATGGATCGACGAGCGGTTGGCTTTGTCGAAGCTTGCTTTGAAGACATACGGAATGCCAAGCTCGCGCGTGGTTTCAACGAACGCATGCGCGGTCGCCATCACCGTTGCCTCGTCTTCAATGACGTTCATTCCGCCGATGAGGATGAACGGACGGTCATTCGAGAAGGTAATGCCGTTCTCGATCGTTACTGTTGATGACAAGGCTTTCTTCCCTGCTCTTTGCTGTTCATCGGGCGATCGGATCTTCTAGGGCGCAACGTCGAACTTTATGCCTTGGGCGAGGGGAAGCTCTGAGCCGAAGTTGATCGTGTTCGTCTGCCGACGCATGTAGGCCCGCCAGCTGTCTGAACCGCTCTCGCGTCCGCCGCCGGTCTCTTTTTCGCCGCCGAACGCGCCGCCGATCTCGGCACCTGATGTTCCGATGTTGACGTTCGCAATTCCGCAATCCGAACCCGCCGCCGACATGAAAAGCTCCGCTTCGCGAAGATCATTGGTGAAGATCGACGACGAAAGGCCTTGGGGAACGGCATTGTTGAGGGCGATTGCTTCCTCGATCCCCTGATAGCGGAGCACGTAGAGGATCGGTGCAAACGTCTCTTCAAGGACACTCCCGTCCTGTGCATCCAGTTGAACGAGTGCGGGTCGCACATAATAACCGCCGGGGACAGCATCGACGCGCTCGATCTTGTCGCCGAGGACCGACTTCATCGCATCATACGCGCGCTCATCGATGAGCGGCCCGATCAGTGTATCGGAGTCACGCGGGTCGCCGATCTTCACGCGTGCGAACAGCTGGCGGACGCGCGCGACGAACATTTCGGCAATACTTTCGTGAACAATCAATCGGCGAAGGGTCGTGCATCGCTGACCGGCCGTGCCCGCGGCCGAAAACAGAATCGCCCGGGCGGCAAGCTCGAGGTCAGCGCTCGGCGCAACGATGGTCGCGTTATTGCCGCCAAGCTCCAGGAGGACCCGGCCGAAGCGCTTTGCAACGCGTGGTCCAACCGAACGACCCATCGCCGTCGAACCCGTTGCCGAGACAAGCGCTATCCTCTGGTCGTCGACGAGCGCTTCACCGATGTCGCGCTCTCCCTGCACCAGTTGCACGAGCCCATCGGCGACCAGCCCAAAGCGGTCAGCCGCCCGGCGAACGAGCATCATGACGAGCTCGGCAGTAAGCGGAGTCTTCTCGCTTGGCTTCCAGATGACGGGGTTGCCGCAGACAAGTGCGAGCGCCGCATTCCATGCCCAAACAGCGACCGGGAAGTTGAATGCGCTGATGATGGCGACTGGCCCCAGAGGATGCCACTGCTCCATCATGCGATGGCTTGGGCGCTCGCTCGCGATGGTCAGCCCATACAATTGTCGTGAGAGACCGACAGCGAAATCGCAGATGTCGATCATCTCCTGTACCTCGCCGAGCGCCTCCTGGTAAATTTTCCCGGATTCAATCGTGACAAGCTTTGCAAGATGCGGCTTTGCTTCGCGAAGACGCTCGCCAAGGAGCCTCACGAGCTCGCCGCGGCGCGGTGGCGGAACCCGGCGCCAATGATCGAACGCTGCGGTGGCGCGCTCGGCGGCGAGATCCGGGTCACCGGTCGTCACGTGACCGATCGGTTTCCCGTCGATCGGCGAATAACTGATGAGCCTCCCGGCCTTCGTTTCAATGCCGGCAAGCTCGAGGATATGGCTGGCTTCTTCAGCGGGCGTCACGCAAAAAACTCCTTCGCTTTCGCCATCGCGGCGATGCCAGCATCGATGGTTTCGTCCTTCTTCCCAAAACAGAGGCGCACGAGATGCGTGATGCTATGCTTTTCCGAAAAGGCGGACAGAGGGATCACGGCAACGCCCGCGCGATTGACCGCTGCTTCGGCAAACCGCTCGTCCTCAACCGCAATTTCGGAAGCCTTGAGATCAACACAGAGGAAGTAAGTAGCTTCAGCATTGAGCACTGCATACCCTGAGCGCAGCAAACCACTCGCCAGTCGGTCACGAGACCGTGCAAAACGCTCCCGCATTGGCGCTAGCCAAGGATCACCCTCTGCGAGGCCAAAGGCCACCGCTGCCTGCAGATTGGGCGGCGTTGAGAAGGTGAGGAACTGGTGGGCGCGTGCGAGTATATCGGTGAGTTCTGGAGGAGCCACGATCCAGCCGACTTTCCACCCGGTAAGCGAGAAGATCTTGCCTGCCGAGCCGATCTTGATCGACCGGCGTTCCATTCCCGGGAGCGTGGCGATTGGAGTGAAACGGCGCTCGTCGAGCACCACATGCTCCCAGACCTCGTCGCTTATCACGATTAGGTCACGATCTTCGGCGACCGACGCGACTGGCTCGAGATCGGACCTCGTGAAGAGCTTGCCTGTCGGATTGTGCGGATTGTTGATGATGATCGCGCGCGTCCTGTTTGTCACAGCACCTTCGAGCTTGTCACGTTCGACACGCCACGACGGCGGGCTAAGTGCAACCTCGATCGGAACTCCCCCGCCCCGGCGGATCATCGGCGCGTAACTGTCATAGGCAGGTGCAAGGATGATGACTTCGTCGCCGGGCTCGATCGTTGCTAGGATCGCGGCACCGAGAGCTTCGGTCGCGCCGCTCGTCACGCACACGTGGGCTGCCGTTAGCTCCAGCCCGAAATGGCGCTGATAATGGTTAGCGATCGCCTCACGGAGCGAGGGAAGCCCACGCGAGGGAGCATATTGGTTTGATCCCTGCTTTAGTGCTTGTGCCGCGGCGTCGAGGATCGCGTCGGGCCAGCCGAAGTCCGGAAAGCCCTGCCCCAGGTTGACTGCGCCTGCTCGCGTCGCCGCAAGCGACATACGTTCGAAGACGCTCGTCTTCATCTGTTCGTAAAGTGGATTCATCGGAAGGTCGCATAGCCCCAAGATCTGTTCATCGCGAGTGACGCAACCTTCTGGTGCCCGCACGCATTGCAGTGCGGCAATTATGAAAGAGACACCAATGCCGCAGCGTACCGCGACCATTTATCGAATGAAGCTTCCAACCCACGAATGCCCCTATGGGCTGCTAGCGAAGCGCATGCTCGAAGATGCGGGTTTTGAAGTCGAGGACTGCCTTCTCACGAGCCGCGAGCAGGTCGACGAGTTCAAAGAGGAGCATGGCGTTTCCACAACGCCGCTCATTTTCATCGACGGTGAAGAGATCGGCGGAAGTGAGCAGCTAGCGGCCTATCTGGAGAGAGTTCCGCACTAAAGCGTGAAAGCGAGAGAGGATCGGCACCCGCCGGTAGAAAATGACTGCACCTGCTTGCGCTCGCGCGCGCACAACGGACAGATCCTCTCGCCGATGGACGTGCCCTTGAGTTGACCTCTTGCGCGCTTCTTGTGATTGGCACTCGACCGATGAAGCAAAGCGCCCGATCGAATACAGCTCTTGGCTGACGACGCACCAATCCTTCTCGACGTGACACGGCTTATCTGGCGTCGCTGGAAAGGTCGCCTGCCTACTGGCATCGACCGAGTTGCGCTCGCCTATTTGGATCATTTCGCTCCGCGATCGCAGGCTGTCGTCCAGCATCAGCGTTTGAGGCGAATTCTCGACGTGAAGGCGTCCCAGCAACTGTTCGCGCTACTCCAGGCGCCGCGACACTCGTTCAAACGTGACTTGGTGACGGGTCTAATCACAAATGCGACCCGCTACGGTGCGAAGGGTCAGGATCGAATCTACCTCAACGTCGGCCACACGGGCCTTGACTCACCGGGTTTTCAAACCTGGATCGACCAAAACAACGTTCGCCCGATTTACCTCGTCCACGATCTTATCCCAATCTCGCATCCGCAGTTCGCTCGCGCGAACGAAAACATCCGCCACCGGAACCGGATGCGGACTGCACTTCTGACGGGTACGGGAATAATTGCGAACAGTCGTTCGACGCTCCACGAGCTTGAACAATTTGCGGCATCAGAAGCTCTTGAATTGCCCGCTACCCTCGTCGCCTGGCTCGGTGTTGATCAGCTGCCGGGACGAAGTCGTGGTCGGCCGCCGACCAAGCCAACATTTGTCACCATCGGGACAATCGAAGGTCGAAAGAACCACGCTTTACTCCTGAATGTGTGGGATCGAATGGTCACGCGGTTGCACGACGCGGCTCCTCGCCTCTTGATCATTGGCCAGAGAGGCTGGGAGGCGGAAAAGGTGTTTGATCGGCTTGACGCCGATGCGACGCTTAACGGGCATGTCTTCGAGCTGGGAACGTGTTCGGACGACGAACTCGCGCAGCATCTTGGGTCAGCCCGTGCTCTGCTGTTTCCAAGTTTTGCGGAAGGCTATGGCCTTCCACTCGTCGAGGCCCTTGCTTCGGGAGTTCCGGTAATTGCGAGCGACTTGCCGGTCTTTCGCGAGCTCTGTGGAAACATCCCGACCTATCTCGCTCCGGATGACGAGTCCGCTTGGGAAGGGATGATCTGCGATTATGCGAATTTCGACAGTGGGCCGCGACAAACGCAATTAACACGGCTCAAGGCTTATGCCGCGCCTAGCTGGGCAGAGCATTTCCGTTCAGTAGAACAATGGCTGGCACGACTTGGCTAACAGCCAAGTCGCTCAAGCATTGACTGGATGAGGGTCTTCACTGCTGTTTCGCTCGCGAGCCCTCCCCTTACGAGACAACGATCAACCAGCACTCGACGAAACGCACCATAGAGTCCGGGCTCCGGTGGGACCGGGTCCGTCCAGAATTCGTCGAGATGCCGGTCGAACGTCAAACCCGGAACGTTGTAGATGGCTTCACCAAGAGTACAGACTGGTCGCCCAGCTGCGAGCGCGAGCGTTGCCGACGTACTGTTGACGCAGACCATTCCCGTCGTATCGGCCGCGAGTTGATCGAGTTGGCCGCCATCGATGTAATGCACCCGCTCCTCGATCCCCA
>DASRBJ010000251.1:0-2922 GCA_035653695.1 Sphingomicrobium sp. | reverse complement strand
TCCGCCGCGAGGATGAAGAGATCGAAGTTCACGTCATCGGCTGCGACACGCTGGCAAGCGGGATCGATGCCGATTGGCTCGATCTCGCCTGGGGTGAAGGCTCAGACGGCGGTGCTGCCCGGCTCGCGGTGATCCTGCGCGATATTCCTGGGGCGCTCGGGACGATGTCCAGTATCCTTGGACAGAAACACGCGAACATCATCAATCTTCAGCTGGTTCACCGCGACGGTAGCTTCCAGACGTTTCACCTCGACATCGAAGTGCACGACTTGGCCCACCTCCACGCGATCATCGCCGCATTGCGCGACGCAGAGCCTGTCAGCTCTGTCGAGCGGATCTAGCCGCGCGCGCCGCGAGGCGCTGCGAGCGTGCATGCGCGTCACCGCCAGCAAGCACCGCGAGCATCATGAGGTCCGACGCGCTTGCAGTCATCGGCGCTATTTGCACCGGATGCTCAAGCCCAAGAACATAGGGGCCCATGACACTTTCGCCACCGAGCTCGCGCAGCAGCTTTGCTGAAATGCTCGCCGACTGAAGACCCGGCATCACGAGGATATTCGCTGGCCCGCTGAGGCGGCTGAAGGGATAGTAGCGCTTCTGCATGTCATAGTTGAGCGCAACGTCGGGCGCCATTTCGCCCTCATATTCGAAGTCGGCTTTGAACCCGTCGAGAATAGAAACCGCGCCCCGAAGGGTTTCGACGTGCACTCCGGGTGGGTTGCCGAACGTCGTGTAGCTGATGAACGCTAATCGCGGCTCAAGTCCCATTCTCCGTGCGAACGCCGATGATCGCATCGCAATCGCGGCATATTGTTCGGCAGTGGGGCGCTCCGTCACGGCGGTGTCGGCGATGAGAATGGTGTGATTGCGACTAACCACGACCGTGATTCCGAACGGCGTTGCACCGGGCTCATCATCGATGACAAGTCGGACCTGCTTCAAGGACTGGCTGAATGGGCGCGTAGTGCCCGTGATCATTGCGTCCGCTTCGCCAAGCGCAAGCATCGCCGCCGCGAAATAGTTACGGTCCTGGTTGACGAGCCGCTCGACCTCGCGACGCAGCATGCCATGCCGCTGGTGTCTTGAATAAATATAATCGACGGCTCGACCGACTAGCGGTGAGTTACGGCTGTTGAGCACCTCGTAATCATGCGGGTTCTCGACGCCTATTTCTTTCAGTTGATTGTACACGTCTTCGCGGCCGACGAGCACGGGCGTTCCGTATCCACCCTCCTTGAAAGCGATCGCCGCGCGAAGGACATTTGGCTCCTCGCCTTCCGCAAAAAGCACGCGCTTAGGATTTTGACGCGCATTCTCGTAAGCGAGGCTCATGACCGACACCGTCGGGTTCAATCGGGCGCGCAGTTGCTGTCGATAGGCTTCGATATTGGCAATCGGCTTTTGAGCCACTCCACTCTGCACCGCTGCTTCCGCTACTGCGGAGGCAACCACCTCCATCAGCCGAGGGTCGAACGGCGCAGGGATGATGTAATCGCGTCCGAAGCTGTGCGCGCGACCACCATAAGCGGCGGCGACTTCCTCGGGGACTGGTTCACGCGCGAGTTCCGCCAGCGCTTCTGCCGCCGCGATCTTCATTTCGTCGTTGATTGCCGTCGCGCGTACATCGAGAGCGCCGCGGAAAATGAAGGGGAAGCCAAGCACATTATTGACCTGATTCGGAAAGTCCGAGCGGCCCGTGGCAATAATGGCGTCCGGACGCGCCTCCATTGCGTCTGGCGGCCAAATCTCCGGGTCGGGATTGGCCATGGCAAAAATTATCGGCTCACTCGCCATTTTGCGGACCATGTCTGGCTTCAAAGCTCCAGCGGCCGAAAGTCCGAGGAAAACGTCCGCTCCTTCCAATGCTTCCGCGAGCGTTCGCTTGTCCGTGTCGACCGCATGGGCAGACTTCCACTGATCAAGGTCCGTCCGGTCCTTTGTGATGACGCCTTTGCGGTCGCACATCAGTACGTTGTCACCCCGGACGCCCATCGCCTTGACGAGTTCGGTGCAGGCGATTGCAGCGGCGCCAGCGCCGTTCACCACCACCTTGATTTCCGAGAGTTTGCGCTTGGTGAGATAGCAAGCGTTGATCAGCCCGGCGGCAGTGATGATTGCGGTCCCGTGCTGGTCGTCGTGGAAGACCGGGATATTCATCCTCTCGCGCAGTGTTTGCTCGATGATGAAACAGTCGGGTGCCGCGATGTCTTCGAGGTTGATTCCCCCGAAACTTGGTTCGAGCAGTTCAACAGCGTCGATGAAACGTTGCGCGTCCTCGGTCTTGACCTCAATATCGATCGCGTCGACATCGGCAAAACGCTTGAACAGGACTGCCTTGCCTTCCATCACGGGCTTGGAGGCAAGCGCGCCGAGGTTGCCGAGCCCAAGGATTGCCGTTCCATTGGAAATTACCGCAACAAGATTGCCCTTGGTTGTGAAATCATAGGCGCATCCCGGATCGTCGGCGATGGCACGGACCGGAACCGCGACTCCGGGCGAATAAGCGAGGCTTAAGTCCCGTTGTGTCGCCATCGGCTTTGATGCGATAATCTCGAGTTTCCCAGGGCGTCCACGAGTGTGGAAGTCGAGGGCCTCAGAGTCGGTATATTTGATGTGGGATTCCGCCATGGCGGGCGTGCTTAGCGGAGACCGGTCGGTCGAGTCACCCTGTCATGCGAACCCGCGACAAGCTGGATCATGAACGAGGTCCATGGTTAAGCGCCCAGCACGACTTTTTGCATTCGTTCAAACCGAAAAGAAGTTCTGCAAGCGCACTTGAGCCGCTACGGCTCGTGAATGGCCCGCGCCGACGCTCCGACACCGATGATGGCGCAGTACCGCCGCCTCAAGGAAGAGGCGGCCGACGCGCTGCTCTTCTATCGCATGGGCGACTTCTTCGAGTTGTTTTTTGAAGACGCGAAG